>JANXOQ010000134.1 GCA_025357775.1 Ferruginibacter sp.
TATATTCTTGCAAACATTACAGGTTATCCTGCTGCTTCAGCAAGTGGTGTGTTGCGTCCTTGGGGTTTAAAATTTTATAAAGGACGTGGTTATTTAGGTGTTATAAATGATGCCTCTACCAGTTCAGCCGCAACAGCAAGAGGTAACTTAACTGCCTATGTGTTATCATTTGATGCAAACAATATTTCAGCTGGTTTTACAACGGAAATTACTTTTCCATTAGGCTTTACTCGTCAAGCTCCTATAGATAATTGGCAACCTTGGATAACAACATTTGCGAAAGTAGCTAATACTACAGGTGCTGCAACAACACCCTTTGCAGTTAGCCAAACTGATGCAGCGGATGGTGGATACGTGTATGCACAACCTATGATTAGCGATATTGAGTTTGATGTAAATGGTAATATGTTACTTGGTTTTAGAGATAGATTAGGAGACCAGTTTGGTGGTTTTATCACTGATGCGACAAGTGGAGCAGCCCAAGGTAAATTTAATTATTCTAGAGGCGATTTATTAAAGGCTTGTAAAATAGGTTCTACTTTTATAATAGAAGGTGGTACAGGCTGTCCAACTAATTTTGGTGGCGCTTTTGGTGTAAGTAACTCTGGTGAAACCTTTAGGGATGATATTGGTGATGGTTCCTCTGAAGGTTTTAGTGGGGGATTAGCAATTTTTTCTGGTACTAATGAAATTGTATCTACTATATTAGACCCTAAGCCAGTAACTCAAGCAGCAAATACTTATGTAGCTGGTTATGCTATTAGTCAAGGTCTGCATTGGAATAATTTAGCAAATGGTACGCAAACTGATTTCTTTCAAATAACGGCAAATCAGAATGCAATTGGAGCATTAGCATACAATAATTTAGCAAAAGCAAATGGTTTGGGTGATGTTGAAATTTTGAGCACTCCACAACCTATCCAAATAGGTAATCGCATTTGGTTAGACACAAACGGAAATGGAGTACAAGATGCTGGCGAAATAACTTCTGGCGTTCCAACAGGAACTACAGTAAGTTTATATACGAGTACAGGCGTTTTAGTAGCTACAACTACAACTGATGCAAATGGTAATTATTACTTTAGTACTTTAAGTACTGCCGATCCACGTAAACCATCAAGCTGGACTGGTGTTGGGAACACTGTTTTATCAGGCTTTGATTATTATGTTGAAGTAGCTACACCTACTGGTAATAAAGTTACCAAAACGGATATAGTAACTAATTCTTTAGATAACATAGACAATGATGCCACTGCAAATGGTACAAACGCAAGGGTAACTTTCAATACGGCAAATACAAATCATAATTTCGATATTGGTTTCACAAAATTAGCAAGCTTAGGTAATAAAGTATGGTTAGATCAAGGTGCTGGTGCAAATGCACAGAATGGTGTTCAAGATTCGGATGAACCAGGCGTAGCCGGCGTACCAGTAAATTTGTATACCAATGGTCCAGATGGTTTACCAGGTACCAATGATGATGTATTGCTAGCAAGTACTGTAACGGATGCTTTTGGTATGTATATGTTTGATAATTTACAACCAACAGACCAAACCAATGCAACAACTATAGCTGCAACAAGTTACAACGTAAGAGTAACGCCACCTGCAAATTATAGCTTCACCTCACAAACAAATACCACTGATGACAATAATACCACAGGTGCAAGCACCACAGGTAGTGATGTAAATGCATTAGGCGTAACCTACAGTGTGAATTTAGAGCCAGGGGAAAATAATCCAAATATAGATGCAGGTTTGATATTTAAAACAGCACCACCTACCAATAGCATAGGCGATAAAGTATGGTTTGATGCTGATGGTAATGGGGTAAGTGCAAATAACAGTACAGAGCCAGGTATAGCAAACGTAACAGTAACATTATACGATGCGGCTGGTAATATTGTAGCGATTACAAAAACTGACGGAAGCGGTAACTACTTGTTTGATGGATTACCTGCAAACACTACATATAGTGTAGGATTCTCAGCACCAGGCGGTACTAAATTTACCACAGGTGGAACATTAGATATTACAAACGGTTCAACGAATAGTGATCCTAATCCTACTACTGGAAGAACGGCAACGTTTAGCACAGGTGCAGCTGGTACAAAAATAACAGGAGTAGATGCAGGTTTGGTAAATGATACCAAAGGAGCGTTAGGAGATAAAGTATGGTTAGATTTAAATAACGACAATTTACAAGATCCAACAGAGCCAGGCGTACCAGGTGTAACGATGAAATTATATGGTACAGGTCCGGATGGTTTAATAGGTGGTGGAGATGATATATTATTGGCAACAACAACAACAGATGCCAATGGTAATTATTTATTTCCAAATTTAGATCCAGGTAACTATTTTGTGGTAGCAACACCAGTATCAGGTCACACAAATGTTACTAAAGTTGTAGGTACAAACGTTACTAAGGATAGTGATTTTGGAGCAGGCGCAGCAACATATGCAGGTTCGTACGTATCTAATTTATATTCACTGCTACCAACAGCTGGCGGTGTAACAAGAGATATGACGGTGGATCTAGGAATCAGAAACAACAGCACAACTCAAATAAATACTTTAGGTAATAGAGTATGGAATGATGTAAATAAAGATGGCTTACAAACAGCAGGCGAAGTAGGCGTAACAAATGTAACAGTAAGGTTGCTGAATGGTTCGGGCGTATCTGTAAACAACCCCGCTACTGGAGCACCGTATGTGGTAAGCACCGATGCAAATGGCAACTACTTATTTGTAAACTTACCGGACGGTAACTACATTGTAGAATTTGCAAATTTACCTACAGGGTTCTCATTTACGAGCCAAGATGCAGCAGGAAGTGGTGCAGCAGGAAGTGGTTCAGATACCGATACGGACAATGATGCAAATACCGTAACAGGAAGAACAGGTGTAATAGATTTAGACAATGCAAGCGCAAGTGTAGCAGCAGTAAATATTATAAAGGTTGATGCAGGAATAACACAAGGTGTAAGTGCAGGTACTGCAAGTATTGGAAACAGAGTATGGTACGATAAAAATAACAATGGCATACAAGATGCTGGCGAACTTGGTGTAAACAATGTAAGAGTAGAATTACTAGATATTGCAGGTAACCCGGTAAATGCACCAAGTACAGCATTACCATATGTGGTACGTACGAATGGGTTAGGTGAGTATTTATTTACAGGCTTACCAGCAGGTCAGTATCAAGTGAGATTTAGCCAAATACCAAGTGGTTTTACAAGCTCAACAGCAACAGTAAATAACCAAGGTCAAACAGGTGACGACACAGATGCAGATGCAGGTTTTGCAGGCACATCCGTATTAGCAACAACAACAGCAACAAGCCCAGTATATACTTTACAAGTAGGAGAAGATAATCCTACGGTAGATATGGGTATAGTACCAGCAGTAGGCTCAAACAGTTTAGGTAACTATGTATGGTTTGATGTAAATAATGATGGTAAACAAGGTGCAACAGCAACTGAGCCAGGCGTACCAGGTGTAACAGTTACATTGTACACAAATGGTGTAGATGGTTTACCAGGCACAGCAGATGATGTGCAAGTAGGAACAACAACAACTGACGGTAATGGAGCATATGAGTTTGTAGGCTTAGCGGATGGTAATTATAATGTAGGGTTTATAAACCTACCAGCAGGGTTTAACTTTACCACAAAAGATGCAGCAACAAGTACAGCGGCGGATGGTAGTGATGCTAACCAAGCTAGTGGTAGAACGTTAACTTATGCATTAGACCCAACAAGTGTAAGTGCAATAGGAGTAAATAACCAAGATGTTGATGGTGGAATAACAAGTACTAGAGCAGCCTTAGGTAACCAAGTATGGTTAGATGCAGATGGCGATGGCTTACTAAACAATGGCGAAAAAGGCCTACAAGGGGTATTAGTAACCTTATATTCAGCAGATGGAACTACAGTAATATCTAGCACAATAACTGATGCAGAAGGTAAGTACCTTTTTGGTAACCTAAATCCAGCAACTTATGTGGTAGGCTTTAGTAACTTACCAAGCAACTTAGAGTTTACAATAAGATCAACAGGCAGCACAACAGATAATCAAACCAATAATAACAGTGATGCAGACCCCGCAACAGGCAAAACAAACACAGTAGTATTAAGCGCAGGTGAAGTTGATTTGACAGTAGATGCAGGTTTACGCCCAAGTCAAGTAGCAAGTGTAGGAGATTTTGTTTGGTTTGATAAAAATAACGATGGCAAACAAGATGCTAATGAGCAAGGAGTGCCAGGCATATTTGTAACCATTTACGATGCTAATACAAACCTACCAGTAGGTATGGCAGTAACTGATGGAGATGGGAAATACTTAGTAAGCAAATTGCCAGCTGCACCGGCAGGAACAGCTTATTATGCAATATTTAGCAACTTACCAGCAGGTGCAAGCTTTACCAATAGAACAGATAATGTAACAGCAACCGATGCAACATTAGGAAGTGATGCAATAGTTGGCACTGGTAAAACTAGTAACTTTACACTTATACCAGGTCAATACTTACCAAACGTAGATGCTGGTTTAGTAAACATTCAGTTATTACCATTAAGATTTTCAAGTTTTACAGCGGTACAAAAGAACAATCAAGTTGAATTGGTATGGTTTATTACGGAGCAATTAAATGTAAGAAGCTATGAGGTATTGTACAGTACAAATGGTAGAGATTTTACAAATACGATTGCAGCAGTAGCAGCCAACAATAACGCCACAGCCACTTATACAGCTATGCATGGTACACCACAAGCAGTTGGTATAAATTATTACATGATAAAAGCGATAGAGAAAGATGGTAAAGTAAGCTACAGCGAAATACGTAATGTAAACTTTGGCAAAGTAGGTGTAGTAACAATTTATCCAAACCCTGCACAAGAAGTAATAAACGTTACACTTTCAGGAAGTATGGTAAATAAAACAGCTATGCTAACAATACTAAGCGCAGAAGGAAAAGTAGTCAGCCAACAAACGCTTACAAGACTAGGACAAACAGAAACTATAGATGTAAGCAAGCTAGCTAACGGAACATACATTGTAAGAATAGTATCAGATGCAGAGGTGATAAACAAAACAATACAAGTTTTGAGGTAAGAATTTAAACAACAATAAATTAAAAGCGGCTTCGAATGATGGCCGCTTTTTTTTGTAAAACAGCTTTTACTGACATAAACAAAGATGGCGAAGGATATAAGGGTGGCTTTGATGATTATTTGCTTTCAAATTTATAAATTTTCATAAACTGGGGTAATAGACAAAAAGTAGGCTGTTATCTTCTGTAACATAATACTATCATACCTTTGCACGAATTGAAAGCTATGAATAAAAAAACTGCTTTTTTTGCGATTCAAAAATCACAAAGAAAAATGGAATAAAGAACGGTAAGCAACTGTACAAATGTTACGCCTGTAAGAAGCAATTTGTTGGCGGTGAACGCCTAAATGCAAATAAATTATGGATTGATTTTACACAAGGCAAACAAACTTATGCTCAATTAGCAGCAAAGTATAATTGATCCACAAAAACTATGTAGAGAAAACTTGACACTGTAAAAACAGATAGAAAAACAACCTTTCCGAGTATTGTAAATGTGTTGATGGACACCACTTATTTTGGAAATGAATTTGGCGTAATGGTATTTAAAGATAGTCACACAGGAACGATACTTTTTAAACAATATGTAAAGCAGGAAACAAATTTATTGTACTTAAAAGGTATTACAGAAATTGTAAGACGTGGAATTAAAATTGAAGCAATAATTTGTGATGGCAGAAAAGGATTGATTCAGTTATTAGATAAAGACTTACCTGTTCAAATGTGTAATTTTCACCAAGTAGCTATTGTTAGAAGATATTTAACAAAGAAACCTAAAATGCAAGCTAGTAAAGAGCTATGGGAACATTCATTGCTCTTGAAACAAACCGATAAAGAAAGTTTTGAGGGTGGATTAGTAGCTTGATTTATAAAGTGGCATACTTTTTTAAATAAAAGAAAAATAGACGTTAACGGAAAAAACAGATATGTGCATAGAAGGTTAAGAAGTGTTTACAGAAGCCTTAAATCTAATATACCTTGGCTCTTTACTTGGTATAATAATATGCAGCTAAAAATACCAACCACTACTAACGCAATAGATGGTCAATTTGCTGACTTGAAAAATAAATTGAGAAATCACAATGGGTTATCAATAGATAGAAAGAAGAAGTTTATTGATGAGTTTCTTAAGGCATAATTAACTTCAAAAAATATTAGATATTATAAAATATACGCAAAAGAAATAGGCACTATTTTGTAAATTACATTGCAAATATTAATCCCAATACTTAATACCATTAAAACCCACAAACCCAATAAATTCCCCTTCGGTAGTTGTGACACTAATTAATTTGGAATTTTCAAAAATATTATAGTTGTCATTACATATTTTATCAATTAATATTTCTGTTTTTAGATCGTCCAATAGTAACCCACATCTATCATTTTTCATAATTAAAAAACCTCCTTTTTTATATTTTATAATCGCTTGGTATATAATTGGAGTTGATAAATATTGATAAGGCTCTACTAATATGAGTCCCCACATTTCATTTAGCTGCACCGCAAAAAATCTTTTATCACAAATCTCTTCTATGTTGTCATATAATGTTGGAATTAAAATTCTTTTTTCAAAAGAAATCAAACCCCATTTATTTCTACGTTTAATGAATAGCAAATTTGTTGACCCATGAATTTGTTTTACATCCTGTGCATCTAATTGAAGTGTATCAAATTTAATTTTATTCCGACTATCCCTTGATTCTCGAATTATAGTAAATAAGTTGTTTGAATAATTAATTGTTATAAACTCAAAATCACTAACTATAGTCTCGACTCCTTTGATTTCATAATCTTTTTCTTCAATTGGCGGTATTATGTAAAAATATGTTTCAACCAACTTGGAAGTGTTTGGATCAATTTTATAATGTTTATCGCCCAGCCTTGCAACATACGGAGCTTCATAATTACCACTGTAAATGAGCTCATCGTATTTACAAGGTATAAGTAATTTACCTGTTTCACTTAACAATCCATATCTGTTATTTATAGAAACAACAGCTATGTTATTTTTGTTACCGCAATTTGTACAATAATCATAATACTCAAAAAAAGCAGGATTATCAAACTTTGGAGTTATAATAAGTTTCTTATTGGAATCGCAATATCCCCAAAGATTTCCTTTGCGGTATGGGATAAGCTTTGGTAATTCAGCTTGGGCTAAAACATTATCGTTAAAAAACATTATTGTTAGTAATAATATTATTATTTTTCGCATTTTTCAAAACTATTATAGTTTGAGAATTTTTTAAAGTTACGGTGTTTTATGACCAGCCTTACACATTTTCGTAATTATCACACGTGCAAAATTTACATGGATAAATTCACAGATTTTTCGATCATTAAATTTCCTATCTGTTTACATTTTCTTAGCTAATTATTTTCTCATTTACCCATCATCCTCTTCCATCTCCACTATAATAAAAGATGAAAAAAGATATACTGCTCAGCATAGCAGTGATAGAAGCGGCACCGCAGCGTAGCGAAGGTATAGCGGATAGCGCTGTGCAAATGTTCATTAGAGATTTTTTGCTCATGCTCCTAAAAAAAACGCAGCTATCAAAAATGATAGCTGCGGTATATAAAAATATTAATTATTATTTAAGCTTCTGGCTTAGCTGGAGCCTCTGGCTTTGGCATCAATGCTTTTCTACTCAATTTAAATTTACCAGTTTTTTGGTCTATATCAAGCAATTTCACTTTTACCTTTTCGCCTTCTTTAAATATGCCATCCATCGTTTCTAGGCGTTTCCAGCTTATTTCGCTTATATGCAATAAACCTTCTTTTTTTGGTAAAAATTCTACAAATGCACCAAATTCTTTAATGCTTTTTATCGTTCCTTCATACGTTTCGCCTACAACTGCTGTAGCTACTAAGCCTTGTATCCAAGCATACGCTTTGTCTAAAGCAGATTTATCTTTACAGAAAATGCTTACAGAACCTGCGTTATCTACTTCTTCAATATTTACGGTAGCACCTGTTTCTCTTTGTATTTCTTGTATTACTTTTCCACCTGGTCCTATTACTGCACCAATGTATTCTTTATCTATAGTAAATTTCACCATACGTGGTGCATGTGGTTTTACTTCTGGTCTTGCTGCTTCCATGGTTTTATGCATTGCATCTAGTATGTGTAAGCGCCCTTTGCGTGCTTGTGCAAGTGCACTACGCATAATATCCATACTTAAACCATCTACTTTTATATCCATTTGTACACCGCAAATACCATCACGGGTACCTGTTACTTTAAAATCCATATCACCTAAATGATCTTCATCACCCAATATGTCTGTTAACACAGCAAATTGATCTCCCTTTTTAATTAAACCCATTGCCACACCACTCAAATGCTTCTTAATTGGCACTCCTGCATCCATCAATGCAAGCGAACCTGCACAAACCGTAGCCATAGATGATGAACCATTACTTTCTAAAATATCACTCACCACACGTACGGTGTAAGGATATTCTGCCCCTGGCATCATTTGCTTTAAAGAACGCATAGCTAAATTACCATGCCCAACTTCTCTACGACCAACACCTCTCATCATTTTTACCTCACCAGTAGAAAACGGCGGAAAATTATAATGCAATAAAAATTTTGTATATTCAGAATGGTGTGCACTCTCAACCAGTAATTCATCTAAAGGCGTACCTAATGTAACAGTTGTAAGTGATTGTGTTTCACCTCTTGTGAACAATGCAGAACCATGTGGAGTTGGTAAGATATCTACCTCCATCTCTAATTGACGTATATCTTCTGTACCTCTACCATCCAATCTTTTACGATCATTTAAAACCATATCTCTTACAACATTATATTGCAACTCTCCTACGTAATACCCAACTAGTTTTCTATCTTGCTCCTCTAATTCAGCAAAATTTTCTTTTACCTCAGTGTATAGCTTGCTAAATGCAGCACTACGCTCATGCTTTGCAGATGCGGAAGATGCTATAGTATACATTTTGTCTTTTGCAAATGCAATTATTTTTGCGTCTAATTCTTCGTTTCTGTATGGCTTTGTATACTCTCTTTTTGAAGTTATACCTACCAAAGCACGCAATTCTTCTTGAGCTTTTACATGTCCTTGTATTGCTTTGTGTGCTGCTTCAATAGCAATTATCAAATCTTCTTCGCTACATTCTTTGGCTTCACCTTCTACCATCATAATGTTGTTGTTGGTAGCTGCTATGATGAATTCGTAATCAGCAGTAGCCAATTCAGTTCGAGTTGGGTTAATAATTATTTGTCCATTAACTTTTGCTACACGTACTTCTGACAACATTTCCTGAATGGGAATATCTGAAACAGCCAGTGCAGCTGATGCTGCTAAACAAGCCAATGAATCTGGCATTACTTCATCATCAGACGAAATAAGCGAAATTAACACCTGCACATCGCATACATAATCTTCAGGGAATAATGGACGCAATGCTCTATCTATTAATCTTGAAGTAAGTATTTCATAATCGTTTAAACGAGCTTCTCTTTTAAAGAATGAACCCGGAATACGACCGTTAGACGAAAATTTTTCTTGATAATCTACTGATAAAGGGAAAAATGATTGACCTTCTTTTGGTTCTTTGTTTGCAACCACTGTTGCT
>JANXOQ010000331.1 GCA_025357775.1 Ferruginibacter sp.
CAATAATTTTAAATTTTCAATATTTAAGCAAATATTAAAATAACCAAAAATTATAGAGAAACTTTGGAATAAAAAAATTAGTAACCACATTTTTTCAAACAATTTTTATATAAATCCTTTGATATTTTTTTTAATATACAAATTTTAATTCTTAAGTAAAAAACATGGATCAGGTAATCTTAAAAAGTAAATCATTGTTCAATTTTATTCTCCCACTTTATTTTGCTGATACTGCTCATTAAAAATCTTTAGCATCATTTTCAAATCATCTAAAGTATTTATATCTTCCAATTTTTTATCTTTTCTCCAACGTAACATACGAGGAAACCTAAGTGCAACGCCACTTTTGTGGCGTTTACTTTCTGCAATACCTTCAAAAGCAAGTTCAAAAACCAACTCTGGTTTTACAGTTCTTACTGGACCAAATTTTTCAATTGCATTCCTTTTTACAAAATTATCTACTTGTGCAATTTCTTTATCTGTAAGCCCACTATAAGCTTTTGCAAAAGACACTAGTTTGTCTCCATTTCTTACTGCAAATGTATAATCTGTATATAAATTACTTCTTCTGCCACTACCTTTTTGTGCATATATCATTACAGCATCTATGGTAAGTGGGTCTATTTTCCATTTCCACCAATCGCCTCTTTTTCTACCATCTTTGTATTCCGCATTTTTTCTTTTTAGCATTATACCTTCGCTGCCTTTATCCCTACTTTTTTTTCTTATTTCTATTAGTTCATTCCATTTTGTAAAAGTTATAATAGGAGATAAATGTACAAATGAAACGTTTAAAGCATCAACAATCGTTGCTAATCTCTCTCTTCTTTCAGCAGTAGAAAACATCCTAATATCCTCTCCATTTATTTCTAACAAATCGTATGCTACAAACCCTACGGGGGCTTCTTTTAATTGCTTTGCGGTAATATTTTTTCTGCCAATTCTTGTTTGCAAGTTTGCAAAAGGTAATGGGGCAAAAGTTTCACTTTCAGTAGTGGTAGAAAGGCAAATAATTTCCCCATCTATTGCAATGCCATTTGGCAGAAGTGTTTGTAATATTTTATATTCAGGAAATTTATCGGTCATCAATTCCTCCCCACGGCTCCATACAAATAACTCATCATTCCGTTTTATAATTTGTCCTCTTATACCATCCCATTTCCATTCTGCTTGCCAATCGTTTTCATTTCCCAATTCACTCACTTCATTTTCTAAAGCATAGGCAAGGTAAAAAGGGTATGGCTTGGAATCATCTGTCGCACTGTGTTCTGTGCTCATCAATTCATCAAATGAAATAGTTGCTGGGTTCCATTTACCCATTAATCTATGTGCAATTATGGAAGGAGATACAGCTATAGTTTTAGCAATGGCATTCACCATTAACTTTTGCGATACACCAATTCTAAAACCTCCTGTCATCAGTTTATTAAAAACAAAAATTTCGCTGCTGTTCATTTGTGCCCAAGCCTCTGTTACAAATTTTGTTTTTACATCATCATCTTCTTTGCCAATGGTATTTAACAAATCCATGTAATGTGTTAATGAATAATCCATTACTTCTTTATTATCAATATTGCTTTTAGGTATCAGTAACGAAATCGTTTCAGCAGTATCTCCTACCGTATGATAACACTCTTCATACAGCCATGGTGTTATGTTTGCAGCTTCCATGCAAGCTAGGCGCAAGAGTGCGCTGCTTACAGAACGCTTTGGTCGTCTACCTGTAAATAATGCTATCACCCATATTTTATCTTTATTGTTAGCTTCAAAAAAATACGCAACAATTGCTTCTAACTTTGCAGTAGTTTTTGTAGTGGTAGCCAATTGCATTATGAGTATTGCGAAACGTTTCATGAGTAATGGCCCCCTCTTTTTCCCCCAAGGGTAAAAAAATTAATTAGATTATGCATGTGAGTATATTATATTTATTTGCTTGTAACTTTTTTATTTCAACCATCAAAATTATCAGGGTCTGCAATTCCTTCTTCGGGAGGCGGTGGGGCTCCATACTCTGTTTTCACTTCCCCTGCTTCTATGCCTAGTTCATTTAAGTATCTGCTAAAGGTAGCCTGAAACCCATGTGTAGCATATACTTTTTCTGCCCCTGTTGCTTTTACAGCACTTAGCAATCCATCCCAATCGCAATGGTCGCTAAGTGCAAAACCTGCATCCGCATTTTTTCTACGAACGTTCCCACGCACCTGCATCCATCCACTACATATACCTGTAGCGTATGGCGAAAATCGTTTCATCCACGGGCTGCCTTCTGCACTTGATGGTGCAATTACGATGCAATTTTTTAAAACTTCTTTTTTTGTATCTGTAGTAATTTTATTTATTTGTGGTAATGCCCAACCTGCACCTTGTAGCGTAGTGTGCATATTGTACACCGCACCATGCGCATAAATAGGGATACCAGTTTCTGCTAGTGGTTTTAAAATACGTTGCGCTTTTCCCAAACTATATGCAATAAAAACACTCGCCTTTTCTTTAGCTACATTTCCTGCAATCCAAGATTTCATTTCATCAAAAATTTGTTGTTGTGGTTGCCATTTATAAATAGGCAAACCAAAAGTACTTTCTGTAATAAATGTGTGACATTTTACAGGTTCGTAAGCAGTACTAATCCCATCATCTTCTATTTTATAATCTCCTGTAAAAACCCACACTTCACCTTTGTACTCTACCCTTACTTGTGCACTGCCAATAATATGCCCTGCGGGAAAAAGAGAGATGCTTACTCCGTTTACAAACACAGGTTCATTCCAACCAATAGTTTGATAATTATTTTCACCTAGGCGCAATTGTAAAATTGGTTTTGTATCAGTATGACAAAGATATTTTTTACTACCCCATCTAGCATGGTCGCTGTGCCCATGTGTTATTACTGCAAAGTCCACAGCCTGCCATGGGTCTATGTAAAAATTGCCTTGTGGGCAGTAAAGGCCTTTGTTCGTAAATTCTATTAATGGCATACCTGTTTTATTAAAAAATTTTTTACAAAACAAATTTAAATTAATTTTTAAATCCGTCTTAATAAAAGTTTATTACAAAGTATTTTAGTATAAATATAAATTAAGCTTACAAAGTTTACTTTTATTACAAGTGTTTTATTTTAAAATATATCTATAAAATTTACTATTGTTGCCTTTGTGAAATATTTATTTAAATTAACATTTATCTGCACGCCATTTTAGTAAATTTGAAATATTAAACTATCAGTTATGAAAATTCTTTTAACTACATTTTTTTGCATAAGTATCATTTTTTTGCAGCCAGCTATTGCACAATTAAAATCGTTTAAAATAAGTGAGCGTGGAGATACCATTAATAAAGTAGATAAAAAAAACTTTAAACAAGGTAAATGGGTTTTACGAACAGAAGAATTGAGAGGAGAGCCAGGTTTTGAAGAAGAAGGTAGATATAAGGATGATACTAAAGAAGGTATTTGGCGTAGGTATAATTTGCAAGGTGATCCTATAGGTTTTGAAACATATTTGCATGGTGGAAAAGATGGTTTGCAACAATATTATTCACCCCTTGGAGAATTGATAAGAGAAGAAAACTGGAAGGGGTACAACCCTGATGCACCTTTTGACACAATTGCAGTATATGGCACAGGTAGCAATGAAATTATAGATTATAAAATTGTAAAAGCTCAACAATATAGTGTAAAAAATGGTACTTGGAAATATTATGAAACTGTTACAGGTAGACTTTTAAAAACAGAAGAATGGCGAGGCAATAATCTTGCATTGCCTAGTACTTCTAAAACAGATGTAGCAGGTGGAAAGAGTTTAGGCGGTATTAAAAAAATAGTAGCTAAAACTCCCGAAATGCTAGAATGGGAAAAGAAAAATAAAGGAAAGAAGAAAGCAATTAGAAGCGGAGAAACTGGTTTGTAATATAACCTGTTTTACTTTTATGGGGAGATAAAAAATGTACAAAATGAGGGTCGAATTGTATTGTTGTAGTTAAAAAAAGATTGTTTAAATCCTCTCAAACTATACTTTTTTCATACTTTGAGCAGATTATAGAAAGAGTAATTTTTTACATTAAACCTCTTTTTTTAAAGTATTTCCTATAGTAAAACTTTAGATGCATCTTTCTTTGTGATAGAAATTTGTGCA
>JANXOQ010000341.1 GCA_025357775.1 Ferruginibacter sp.
AAAAAAAGCAAAAAATATTGGATGCTAAAAATTATGCGCTTTATAATTTTCTTTCTCACTGCTAGTATTACTACAAAAGTATCTGCACAAATAACTCCGCTAGATAGTAGTAGCAAAATAGAAATAATTAGTTTTAATAGCTTACGTTCTCTAACGCTTGATGACTCTACTAACTTACGCACACTTGCAGGCAATGCAAAAGTAAAACAAGGTAAAACCTTACTCTCTGGCGATAGCATAGCAATAAATAGCCGCACTAATATAGCAGAAGTATTTGGGCATGTACATATAAATGATGCTGATACTGTAAATACTTACGCAGACTATTTAAAATATTTAGGTAAAGAAAGAATAGCTTATTTAAAAAGAAACGTTCGCCTTAGCGATGGTAAAGTGAGCTTAACCACCAACGACCTTGTGTATAATGTAGCCACAGGCATAGCCACTTATACAAGTGGAGGCAAAGTGTACAATGGCGCAAGTGTACTTACTAGTACAGACGCCATTTATTACAGCGATACTAAAGATGTTTATTTTAAAAAGTATGTGCACCTAGTAGACCCTAAATACGATATAGTAGCAGATAGTTTAAAATATAATACCAATACCAAAATTGCACAATTTATTGCACCTACAATTGTAAAAACCAACGATGGGAAAATATTGCGTTCAAAAAATGGTACATATGATTTACAAAATAGGTTTGCCCAGTTTTTTGATAGAACATTAATTACTGATAAGAATACGTCTGCTATTGCAAATGAAATTTTCTTTGACGAAACAACAGGGGTTGCAATATTAAATGGCAGAGCAAAATATGTAGATAGCCTAAACCACATGATAGTACTGGGAAATAAAATTGAAAGTAATAATAAAACTAATTCTTTTTTAGCCACAGGTAAACCTATTGTTATAATTGTAAAAGATAAAGATAGTACTTACATAGCCGCCGATACTTTATTTAGTGGTCTAAGAAAATACGATAATAGTTTTAATAAAATTGCTGTAAAAAAAGATTCAATAAAAGTAGTAAAAGGAAATAAAATATTCGTTTTACCTAACAATAAAAAAGATACCGTATTATTTTCTAATAATAAAGTAGACACACTTAAAATTGCTTCAACAGTAGATACAGCAAGTAAAAACATGATTGATTCCAGTAAAAAATTAATTACTGTAATAGATACTATTGCAAAAAATAATATTAAAAAAAAAATAGATAATATTTTAATACCAAACGATAGCAGTAAAAATTATTATATAAAAGTAGATACAATAAATAATAAGCAAATTTTTACCAAAATACCGCAAGATAGCATCCGCTATATACTCGGTTATAGCCATGTACGTATATACAATGATAGCTCTCAAGCAATATGCGATAGTATGTATTACAGCACAGAAGATTCTGTTTTTAGGATGTTTAAAAACCCAGTAGTATGGAAGGATAAGAACCAAATTACAGGAGATACCATGTATCTTTTTACAGAAAACCAACAGCCAAAAAGAATTTATGTTTTTACCAATAGTATGATAGTAAATCAGCAAAATGTAGCCATGTACAATCAAGCAGGTGGGCGTACACTCAATGCATATTTTAAGGAAGGCAAAATAGATTATGCAAGGCTAAAGGGGTCACAAGCTGAAACTGTTTTTTATGCCCAAGACCAAGACAGCGCTTACATAGGCATGAATAGGTGTAGTGGTGATGTGGTAGATGTATATTTTGAAAAAGACGAAGTACGCAAAATAAAATTCATAAATAGCGTGGATGGTACCATGTACCCCATGCACCAAATACCACCTGATAAAAGACTATTAAAAAACTACAGCTGGCAAGATAAAAGAAGGCCAAAAAGCAAGTTAGAACTGTTTGAGTAGAGCAAAATAAAAGATGATTTTTGAAGAAAAATTTTATTGTTGT
>JANXOQ010000312.1 GCA_025357775.1 Ferruginibacter sp.
AACCACATTGGGATTTAATAAAGGAATATGATTTAGTAAATTTTGAGATTGGCGCAAAGCTTGCTGGCAGCGGTTTTCCATTATACAAAGGCAAGGGTGCAAAGTTGCAAAGGGCATTAATACAATATTTTTTAGACTACAACACTGCTGCAGATTATACTGAATACTTGCCACCATTGCTTGTAAATGAAACTACCGCTTATGGCACAGGTGCACTGCCAGATAAGGAGGGACAAATGTACCATGTAACGGAAGATGGATTATTTTTAATACCTACAGCAGAAGTACCAGTAACCAATATTTACAGCGGTGAAATAATTAAAGATGCAGCTTTGCCTATAATGATGACTGCTTACACACCCTGCTTTCGCAGAGAAGCAGGTAGTTTTGGTAGCGATGTACGTGGGTTAAATAGAGTACACCAGTTTGATAAAGTTGAAATAATTCAAATTGTGCATCCTACAGAAAGTTATAATATTTTTAAAGAAATGATAAATCATGTAGAGCGTTTGTTGCAATCGCTTGAACTACCATATCGTATTTTAAATTTATGTGGTGGAGATATGAGTTTTGCGTCTGCACTTACTTATGATTTTGAAGTATATTCTACAGCACAAAAAAAATGGTTAGAAGTAAGTAGTGTAAGTAATTTTGAAACTTTTCAAACCAACCGTATGAAAATACGTTATAAAGATGAAGAAGGTAAATCACAATTATTGCATACTTTAAATGGCTCTAGCCTTGCATTGCCAAGAATAATGGCAGCATTGTTAGAAAATAATCAACAGGCAAATGGTATATATCTACCAAAAGTATTGCATAGCTATTTTGGTGCGGGGGTTATCAATTGATGCATTTATTCTTATTTAAATTGTTGTTTTTTTTTTACACAAAATCTGTAATAAATTATAAATACTACTTATGAAAAAGTCAATAATTTTAGTATCTTTTATAATATTTGTTTATAGCTGTTCACAAAAAAGGATCTCTATAAAAACTAGCAATACAAAACCAGTAGAAACAATAGTAAAAACTATAGAACCAATAGCACCTATAAATACAGCTACACAACTATCTAAAGAAAAAGTTTCAGAGGCAGTAAAACAAACATCTATAGCTACAATAGATAAAAAAGAATTGGGGCAAGTAGTACTTGGTGGAGAAACCTATAGGACAAAATGTGGGCAATGCCACGACCTAAAAGAACCAAGCCTTTACAACGAAGCCAAGTGGATGAAAGTAGTAGGCTGGATGGCACCTAGGGCAAGATTAGATGCATCAGAAATAGATAATGTAATTGCATATTTAAGTTTTTATGCAAAAAAATGATAAACTAATTTAGTATAAAAAAGTCGCCTTATAAAATGGCGGCTTTTTTTGTTTAAACCTTTTTCTTTAACGCAAGTCATAATTTTATAACACAAAAAATATATTTATGCCATTAAATAATAAAATAAAAAATCAACATCTATTATGGCGAGCTGGCTTTGGGCCAATGGCAGAAAATATTGCAGTATTAGAAAATATTTCTACAAAAGAATTATGGCAAACTTTGCTTTCTACCTCTGTAGATGCGCCAACTAAAATGAATGTGGCAGCTGACCCCAAAAACGATAAAGCCTTTATGAATGAAGATGGTACACCTATACAATATAAAGAAATGGATGCCGTTACAAAAAAATTAATAGTACAACAATACAGAACTGATTTAAAGGATATGAATATTGCTTGGCTTAATAATATGATAAATAGCAAAGCACAATTAAGGGAAAAACTTACTTTTTTTTGGCATGGTCATTTTGCTTGTCGTAGTAGAAATGCATTGTATGCCCAGGAGTTGTTTAACATTATAAAAGAAAATGCTATAGGCAATTTTGGAGATATGCTACGTGCAGTAAGCAAATCACCAGCCATGTTACAGTTTTTAAATAATCAACAAAATAGAAAAGGACATCCTAATGAAAACTTTGCAAGAGAAGTAATGGAACTCTTCACACTTGGTAGAGGCAATTATACAGAGAATGATATTAAAGAAGGAGCAAGAGCCTTTACTGGCTGGTCTTATAATAAAGATGGAGAATTTGAATTTAGGAAAAGAGCCCATGATGATGGAGCAAAAACTTTTTTTACACAAACAGGGAATTTTAGTGGAGATGATATAATAAACATGTTGTTGAAGAACCCACAAACAGCAAATTTTATTTGTAAAAAAATGTATAAGTTTTTTGTAAATGAAAAAGTAGATAATGGTAAAGTAGAGTTGCTTGCCAAAAGATTTTATGAAAATAATTATGATATTTCAAAATTAATAGAAGATATTTTTACCAGCGATTGGTTTTTTGAACAAAAAAATATAGGTGTAAAAATAAAATCGCCTATTGAATTAATAGCAGGTATACGCAGATTTTTGCCTATGAATTTAGATAATGATGATGCACAATTATTGTTTCAAAAAGTACTTGGGCAAATATTATTTTATCCGCCAAATGTAGCAGGCTGGGCTGGTGGGCGTGCATGGATAGATAGCAGCACATTGATGGTACGCTTGCAAATACCACAGGCCTTGAGTTCTAAAGATGAAATAAATATTCGCCCAAAAACTGACGATGATACTGAGATGGGAATGACAGAAGGAAAAAGAATTAGGCTTGGGAAAAAAGCTGCATTTACAAAAGCTGGTGCTACTGCTAATATAGATTGGATGTTGGTAAATAAAATTTTTGAAAAAACAGCAAGACCACAATTATTGCAAGCAATTATAGATACTTTATTGCAAACAAAAGGAAGAGTAATAGACGCTACTTTAGCAAAATATATAAACAATGAAAGCCGAGAAAATTTTATTAAAAGTGTAGTGGTAAATGTAATGAGTACGCCAGAGTATCAAATGTGTTAGGGTGGGAGATTTGAGAAATTAGATATTAGACATAAGACACAAATTTAACAAAAATCTTTATTTTTTACAGAGTTCACAAGTGCCCCTTCGGGGAAATTAAGGGACTAATAACTTTTTAAACATGTTAATTAAACGCAGAGGTTTTATACAAATGGGTTCACTTGCTACAGCAACTATGATGATGCCAAAGTTTTTAAAAGCATTTGAAAAACCAAACTATGTGCCAGCTGGCAATAAGGTAGTGGTGGTATTACAATTTAGCGGTGGCAACGATGGCTTAAATACAGTAATACCGATAACCAACGATATTTATTACAAAGAAAGAAGAACAATTGGTATAGCAAAAGATAAAGCTTTAGGTATTACAACCGACGTAGGTTTGCACCCATCGCTTACCGCTTTTAAAGGAATGTATGATGATGGAAGTTTATCAATACTAAATAATGTGGGCTACCCAAACCCTGACCGCTCACACTTTCGTAGCATGGATATATGGCATAGTGCAAGTGCTAGCAATGAATATGTAAACACAGGTTGGGTAGGCAGGTACTTAGATGCACAATGCAAAGGTTGTGGTAAACCTACGCAAGCACTAGAGCTAGATGATATGCTAAGCCTAGCTTTGAAGGGTGTAGATAATAATGGCTTAGCATTTAAAGACCCTCGAAAATTATACAGTAATAGCAAAGAAAAATTTTATAAAGATATTGTTGCATCACACACAAGCACAGAAGAAACAGTAGACTATTTGTACAAAACAATGAGTGAAACAATTAGTAGTGCAGATTATATTTTTCAGCAGAGCAAATTGCACCCAAGTACACAAGCATACCCAAATACTTCTTTAGGTAAAGATTTAAAAACCATTTCGTCGCTTATTTTATCTGATATAAATACAAAAGTGTACTACGTTTCGCTTGGTAGTTTTGATACACATGCTGGGCAAGAAAACAAGCAAAAAAAATTGTTTGATGAGTTGAACGATGCTGTAAAAGCATTTACAACTGATATGAAAAGCAACGGGAGATTTGATGATGTGTTGATGATGACTTTTTCTGAATTTGGTAGAAGGGTATCACAAAATGCGAGCAATGGTACCGACCATGGCACAGCAAATAATATGTTTTTTATAAGCGGAGGCTTAAAACAAAAAGGCTTGCTTAACGAAATGCCCAACCTTGCAGACTTGAATGATGGAGATTTAAAACACAAAGTAGATTTTAGAAATGTGTACGCAACTGTAATAAATAAGTGGCTAGGGGTAGATGATAAAATTGTATTGGGTGGTGGGTTTGAAAAAATGGGCTTTATTTAGAAAGAACACTTTATATAGTAATCTTTAAACAAATTATCTTGTTTACTAATTATAAAGTTATTTGAAATGCTTTGAACAATTATTAATCATTCGAATGAGTCTTTTTGGATAAATAGTAAGATTTTATAAAGTATTATAAATGATTTGTAAAAAATATCAAACTATTTTTTATTATTCAAAACATTCTTTCAAAATTCCACTCTTCTCATCCAACACCAAAGTATGTTTCATCCCCACTTTTAAAGCCCTGTTTTCCACACCATGCCCTACAGGAAAATTGTAGCATACTGGATATTTATATTCAGCAACAATATCATTTATAATTTCATAAATTGATTTGCCAAAATGTCTGTCAGTATCTGCTAAGTTTGTAAAATCGCCTACAATTAGAGCAGCTAAATTTTTCAATTTTCCGCTTCGTTTTAGTTGGTATAGCATCCTATCTACAGCATATAATTGCTCTCCAATATCTTCAATAAATAGTATACAATTTTTGGTTTTAATATCTGACTTTGTACCAATAGCATTTGCCAGCAATGCAATATTTCCTCCTATTAATTTTCCTTTTGCTTTGCCAACTTTATTAAAATTATGAAAAGTTGTTTTGTATTCATAAGCATTACCTTCTAATAAAGAAAGCAATGAAATAATATTTTGAGGATTGTGTGCAGCATTACCAAAAGCAGCAGCCATAGGCGCATGTATAGTAGCTATTTTAAAATTAGTAACTATATGACTATGCAAAATTGTAATATCACTAAAGCCAATAATCCATTTAGGGTTTTTTATAAACTTTTTAAAATCTAACTTATCTATTATTCTACCTGTACCATAGCCTCCTCGTCCACACAAAATTGCTTTTACATTGTCATCGTCTAAATATTGTTGAAACTCACTTGCTCGTTCATCATCTGTACCACTAAAATAATTTTTAGATTTTCCACCAACTGTTTTGCCTACTAAAATTTTGTACCCCTCTACCTTTAATTTTTTTATGCACTCTTTTGCTTTTTCTAAAAGCATAAACCCTGCTGGGCAAGTTATAGCAATGGTATCGCCTTTTTGTAAGTATGGTGGTATAGTAATCATAATTTTTATAAATAATTTCAAATATACAGAATACTTTTTGCAGATTTATTCAGCATGTCTTTATCATTACAAATGTATCTTCATTGATTGTTTTATTATACTATCATAGTAATTTAAAATATACCTCATTTTATAAAATTATATTTATACCCATACATTTGATTATGAAAAAAATAATTATAATTCTTTTGCTTCTTTTACCTTTTTACATACGTGCACAACAAACTAATTTTGAAAAAACAAATGGGCTAGAAACACCTACTTATTTTGACATAATAAAGTTTTATAAAGATCTTGATAAAGCAAGCGATATTATTAGCATGAAAGAAATGGGGCAAACCGATGCAGGGTATCCATTGCATATCGTTTTAATAAACAATGATAAAACCTTTGACCCAAAACTTTGGCATGCAAAAAATAAAGTTGTGATAATGGTAAACAATGGTATACACCCAGGTGAGCCAGATGGTATTGACGCTAGTTTATTATTAGTGACAGATATAAAAAATAGAAAAATTATTTTGCCTGATAATATTGTACTAGCTATAATTCCTGTGTATAATATTGGTGGCTGTTTAAACAGAAATGCAGTAAGCAGAGTAAACCAAAATGGCCCAATTGAATACGGTTTTAGAGGCAACTCCCAAAACTTAGATTTAAACAGAGATTTTACCAAAAATGATAGTAGAGAATCTAAATCTTTTGCACAAATATTTCATTGGCTAACACCTGATATTTTAATAGACAACCATGTAAGCGATGGTGCAGATTTTGCACATACCATCACGCTTATAACAACACAATACGACAAATTGGGTGCAATAGCTGGTGCATGGTTAAGAGACAATTTTGAGCCACAAATTTATACTGGTATGAAAGAAAAAAAGTGGGATTTAATTCCTTATGTAGAATTTGAAATTGCTAATTTTAATAAAGGGGTAGATATGTTTTATGAAACACCAAGGTACAGTTCTGGCTATGCCGCACTATTTGGCACTTTCTCTTTTATACCAGAAACTCACATGCTAAAGCCTTACAAAGAAAGAGTACAATCTACTTATGATCTGATGAATGTTTTTATACGCAAAGCATCTTTGAATGCAGTAGAACTTTTAGCAAAAAGAAAAATAGCGTTAATGGCGATAGATAAGCAACAAAATTTTCCACTAAAATGGGTAATTGATAAAACACAGCACAGTAAATTTATTTTTAATGGATATGAAAACGATACAACTAGAAGCGAAACTACAGGTTTGCCTAAAATGTTTTTTAACCATGCAAAACCCTATACAAAAGAGATAACTTTTTATAACTATTACAAGCCAGAAAATATAGTTACAAAGCCTTATGCATATATTATACCTGTGGGCTGGTACGATGTTGTAGATAGATTAAAACTAAACGGAGTGGTTGTAAAAAAACTACAAAAAGATACAACCATATTGGTATCGCTTTATAAAATTGTTGATTATAAAAGTAGGGCAACGCCTTACGAAAAACATCATGTAAATTATGCCGTAAAAGTTGAAGAAAAAATAGATAGTATTCGTTTTTTAAAAGGTGATAATATAGTTTTTATGAACCAAGTAAAGAACAGATACATTATAGAGATGCTAGAGCCAACTGGTGACGATAGTTTTTTTACTTGGAATTTTTTTGATGCTATACTTCAACAAAAAGAAGGATACAGTGATTATAGGTGGGAAGATGTAGCAGCGGCATTTTTAAAAAATAAACCTGCTATAAAAAACGAATTACAACAACAAAAAGATAGTGATACCATATTTGCAAAAAATGCTTCTGCACAGCTAGATTTTATTTACAAACGTTCACCATATTATGAGCCAGTACATAGGAGGTATCCAGTATTTAAGATTGTGAGATAGTTTCAAATTCTTTTATTCTTAAATTTAAAAAAATATCTATATAAGTTTAATGAATTAATTGAAGTAGGCACTTGTTTACCCCATAATAAAAGCTAATTATATTAGCATTTACAATACATTTGCTAAAATAAATAGC
>JANXOQ010000347.1 GCA_025357775.1 Ferruginibacter sp.
TTTTTCTGCAAGTGCAAGGGTAGAATATTCTTTTTCTACTATGTAAAATGTGTTACTATCAGTTGTATTTACTATTACTGGTACACTAACAGTAGCTTTAATGCTATCTTTTGGGTTTACACTTTTTGCAGTGTCTGATGTAATATTTGCAATAGTATCTTTTGGTATATCATCAATTGTAGTAATAGTAGTGCTGCCTTTTTTTGTTGCAAAATAAATGCCTAGTGCAGCAGCTGAAAGCAATAAAATACCTAACAAGGCTAAAATGGCTATTTTACTTTTATTACTGCTTTTATCTTTTTGCGGTGTTGCAAAGCTTACTTTTTCTATTATTTTTTCAGTAACAACTTTTGGAGTTTCTGCAAGTAATACACGGGAAGTGCCTGCTTGTATAAAATTATAAATACCAGTTTGAGATTTTTGTAATGTACCAATGCCCTCCAAAACAAGCGGTTTACCAATGTTTAAAAATTGTTTATTAAGCATTATAAACGATTCTAAATCTGAGGTAGCTAAAGGCCTTATTTTTCGTGTATTAGCAATAATATATGTTATCAAACCTTCGTCTACATGGGCTTTAGGGTCGTAAATAAATTGTATATAATCTTCCGGTAATACACTGTCTTTTTCATTATCTAAAGTAATATTTACATCGCTGGCGATAATAAATGTACCCATATCTTGTAACGTTACTTTTTTATTGCTGTATAAATACTGCACAATCAATTGCTCCATTTTCATCAATAATAATTTTTCCTTTTAGTAAAATTGTATAACAAACCTACAAGTAAAATTGTACATTGCCAAGCATTAAAAATAAATGAATTAATTTTGTAAAATGCTATCGGAGAAAGAAGAAAAATTTTTGCAATATTGGGAGCAAAATAGAGAAGAACATAGTAGTTTTATTAGTAAACTAATAAGAGGTTTACCTATGGCATGTGTTTTTTGTTTACCTATTTTACTATTGCTAGTTGTTGTGTATTTTTTTATTCCTGATTGGTATATAAAAATTTCAAAAACATCTAGTTCTACTTTTACGGTCGTAGCCATTGCTGTTTTTATAGCAACCATTTTTTATGCATTTACACGAATGCACTTTAAATGGGAAATGAACGAGCAATCTTTTTTAGAATTGAAGCATAAACAAAAAAAAGCTAATGCAGCTAATTAGCATTAATAGTAATCTTAAAACAACAAAAAATGAAAATAATGAAAAAATGGTATCTTTTATCTACGCTTGCTCTTATTGTTTTTACAAATTGTGGCAAAATAAATAACACATCTACCACAGATTGCTCCCAATTGCCAATAGAAACTAATGCTACACCAATTGAAAAGCAAAATTTAGATGCATACCTAGCGGCTAATGGATTAACAACGACAGCTGTTGAAAAAAATGGAATGTATTATATAATTACAAATCAAGGTACTGGTGTATCTCCAAACTTATGCTCAAACTTATCTGTAAGTTACAGAGGTAATTTAATAACTGGGAATACAAATGGAGGTATTTTTGATGAAACACTTTCAGGTGAAACAGCAAATTTTCCATTATCTAATGTTATAAATGGTTGGAAAATTATTTTTCCATTAGTAAAGGCTGGTGGCAATGTTACTTTATTTATACCTCCTTCATTGGCTTATGGCGCACAATCTAAACCATCTAAAGGTGGTGGCTATTCTTCTATACCTTCAAATTCTTATTTAAAATTTACGGTGTCATTAATAGCTGTTCAATAATATCATTAATATACTTTAATTTAACCTTGAAATATTTCAAGGCTTTTTTTTAAAATAAAATTTGTGAACCACGAAGCAATTTCAGTTTTTGATATGTTTAAAATTGGTGTTGGTCCTAGTAGTAGCCACACACTAGGGCCTTGGCGTGCCGCACGGCAATTTACTCAAAAACTAGCAGAAAAAAATATACTAAAACACGTAGATACATTGCGTGTGCTTTTATATGGTTCACTAGCAAAAACAGGTATTGGGCATGGTACCGATATAGCAGTGCAGTTAGGACTATGTGGATATGACCCTGTAACATTTGATGTAGAAAACATCCATTCAAAAATTAGTGATATAAAAGTAACTCGAAAATTATTACTTGCTGGTTTGCATGAAATAGAATTTTCACCTTCGGGTGATATAGAATTTCTATTTACAGAAACGCTAGCTTTTCACTCTAATGCAATCACTTTTCTGGTAACATTAAAAAATGAAGAAACGTTTGCAGATACATATTACTCTATAGGTGGAGGATTTGTAATACAAGAAAATAATGCAAACATAAGAAAAACGTCTGCTGATGTTTTACTACCTTTTCCAATTAATACCTCTGATGATATTTTGCATTGGTGTAGAAAAACTGGAATGAGCATTAACGAAATTGTAATGGAAAACGAGCTAGCATGGCTAAGTGAAGCAGAAATAAAAACAGGTGTGTTGGGTATTTGGAAGGTGATGAAAGAATGTATTTACAAAGGCTGCCATACAAAAGGTACATTACCTGGCGGGCTTAATGTAAAGCGCCGTGCATTTGCTGCAAATAAAAAGTTGTTGCAAAACTTAAATTACAACAATTACGATGAGTGGCTCGTGCAAATTATAAATGGAGGCAATAAATTTAATTATATTCTAGATTGGGTAAGCTGTTTTGCGCTAGCAGTAAATGAAGAAAATGCATCTTTTGGAAGAGTAGTTACCGCTCCTACAAATGGTGCCGCTGGAGTAATACCAGCAGTATTGCAATATTTCATTTGCTTTTGTGATGGCAATGAGGAAGAAAAAATTATTAAATTTTTACTTACTGCATCGGAGATTGGGAGCATATTTAAAAAAGGAGCTACCATAAGTGCAGCCATGGGTGGCTGCCAAGCAGAGATAGGTGTAAGTAGTGCCATGGCTGCTGCTGCGCTTACAGAAAGCTTAGGTGGTACCCAACGCCAAGTGTTAATGGCAGCAGAAATTGCAATGGAACACCACCTTGGTATGACCTGTGACCCCATTGGTGGGCTTGTGCAAATACCATGTATAGAACGAAATACTATGGGAGCTATAAAAGCTATAACTGCTTGCCAGCTTGCATTACAAAGCACGCCAGATTTTGCCAAAGTAAGCTTAGATGCTGTTATAAAAACGATGTGGGAGACTGCACAAGATATGAATAGTAAATATAAAGAAACTGCTGATGGAGGCTTAGCTATAAATATTTCAGTAGGGTTAAGTGAGTGTTAAACAACTAAACTTAAGATTACAAAAATAATATCAATAAAAATTATAAATCATAAACAAAAAAGGCAACCTATGATTAGATTGCCTTTTGTAAAATATTGTGTAATGGTTTAATTAAAAAGTCCACCTTTTTTTAATGCTCTATATCCATCCCCAACTTTAAAACCATTGTTGTAAACCTCTATTTTGTAATTTCCTATTTCAAAATTTGCATTTTGTCTCCAATCAAAACTTACCGTTTGTTTTCTGTTTTGAGTATAACTAACTTCAATTTTTTGTGTGTATGTTTTTTCTTCTCCACTTCTTAAATCAAATGTGCCAGAGCCCAATGCTTGTACAGCTATTGGAGTTCCATCAGGTGAAAATAAGCACACATATACCTCTTTATTGCCGCTCTCAGTAAGCATATTTTCATCTAGGTCAAAACTAATTCTAAGTTTGTCTACTTTTTTAGCAACGGTCGTAGAAGATTCTTTGCCATTCTTTTTTTCGGCAATGCCTACAATATTAAAATTAGAAGCATGTAAAGTAGAACCAAGTTCAATCAACTCTTCTTTTTCTTTTATAACTATTTTAGAAGAGTCAAATTTTCGTTGTGCCCTATCTCTTTGCCCTACAACGGTAGCTTTTTCTTGTACAAGTTGAGTTTTTTGCACTTGTAAAACTGTGTTTTGTGTTTTATATCCTTCAATATCTCCATTCAATGATTTAATTAAATCCTTAGCTTCAGATAATTCGGCTTCAGTAGCATCTACTTTATTTAAAAGAAATTTTATCCTTGCTTTCTTTTCATCAATTTCTCTATCTTTTGTGGTTATTGTACTATCTTTTTTTGAGTTATTGGTTTTTAAAACATCATATCTCATGGCTGCATCTTCCAATTCTCTTTGTAATTGGTCTCTTTGTCCAGAGGTAGACGCAATAACAGTTTCTTTTTGTACAACTGTTTCTTTAATTTTATTTTTATCGTAAATTACATAGCCCCAAGTACCTAATAATGCTGCTACAAGCAAGCCTATTAGCACTCCTTTAAAATTTTTATTTTCTTTTTTTACGCCAACAGTTGTAGATGGTGTAGTTACATTTTCTTTTTCTGGATAATTTTCGAATGCCATTTTTTATTGATTTAAAGTAAAAATTAAAATTTATTAAATGTGAAAATTAATACAATATTTTTGTCTTGCAAAATTTGAATAAACTGTAAACTAATTCCATGCCAAAATTGGGTAATTGTATTGTTTAGCCAAATATTAGATTATATTTTTGAAAAATGAGTGTAGAAAAAATTATAGGTAGTTGGAAAAAAAATAGCTTTAAACCCGTTTATTGGCTGGAAGGTGAAGAAGAATTTTATATAGACCAGGTAATGGAATATGCAGAGCAAAACATTCTTTCAGAAGCAGATGCTCAGTTTAATTTAACCGTGTTTTATGGCAAAGATGCAGACTGGGCAGCAGTTATAAATGCTTGCAGGCGCTATCCAATGTTTGCAGAAAAACAAGTTGTATTGCTAAAGGAGGCGCAATTTATGAAAGATATTGATAAACTTGAAGGATATATTGCAGCTCCTTTATCAACAACAATTTTTGTAGTAGGATATAAAGCTAAAGGTGTGGACAAAAGAACAAAGCTTTATAAAATTTTACAAACAAATGCGGAAGTACTTACTACTAAAAAAATTTCTGATAGTAAAATGCAAGAATGGATAATAGAACTTGCAATTCAAAAAGGTTTTAGTATTCAACCAAAATCAGCATCACTTTTGGAAGAACATATAGGCAATGATTTAAGCAGAATTGCGAATGAAATTAATAAACTTTCTATAAACCTAAAGCATAAAAAAACGATAGACGAAAATGATATAGAAAAATATATTGGTATAAGTAAAGAGTACAATGTATTTGAATTACAGGCTGCAATAGCAAAAAAAGACCTTGTACGTTCTATAAAAATTTTAAACTATTTTGAAGCAAATCCCAAGGCTGCTGCTATACAAATGGTTTTACCAGCTTTGTATGCCTATTTTAGTAAAATATATGCGGTATATGGCATGGCTGATAAAAGCGATAATACACTAAAACCCCTTTTTTATTTTAATCCAATATCATTATCGCAAGCAAAAGATGCTATGAAATTTTATGGCTACCAAGGTGTGGAAAAAATATTACTCTTACTACATCATTACGATTTAAAAAGTAAAGGAGTAGGTGATAGTGGCACAAATGGTGCTATTTTAATGAAAGAAATGGTAGCCAAAATGATGCTAACTGATATTTAAAATATGTTGAAAGATTGTTAAACCTTTGTATCAATCAAATCCATCTATCTCAAAAGGCTTAGTATCTTTGTATAAATATAACGCAGCATTTCAATGACAGATTTGTCTAATTTTGACCCCAACTCAGTAGGAAACCCTAATAACAATATTTTCGGATTGCCATTTTCTGAGGAAGATGCAAGGCTTGTAATTGTGCCAGTACCATGGGAGGTAACGGTAAGCTATAATGCAGGCACAGCAAGGGCTCCGGATCATATTTTTACAGCAAGCTTGCAAGTAGATTTATTTGACCCAGAACTAAAAGATACATGGAAGGAAGGTTTTTTTATGCGTTACCCAGATAAAAAAATATTGACTAAAAGCGATTTTTTGAGAAAGGAAGCAGAATTGTATATTAGTTATATATCTCAAGGAGATGTAGTTAGCGCAAATAAGTTTATGTGCAAAACACTTAGAGACATAAATGAAGGTAGTTTATTTTTAAATAATTGGGTATACGAGCAAACAAAAAGTTTGCTTGATAAAGGCAAATTAGTAGCATTACTTGGTGGAGACCATAGTACACCGTTTGGTTTTTTTAAAGCTATTGCTGAAAAAAATATAGAGTTTGGCATTTTGCAAATAGATGCCCACATGGATTTAAGAAAGGCATACGAAGGGTTTAATTATTCTCATGCATCTATTATGTACAATGCTTTAGAAGAAATACCACAATTAAAAAAATTGGTGCAAGTAGGCATAAGAGATTATTGTGAAGAAGAGTTTTATTATATGTGTGCAAGCAATGGCAGAGCTATAACTTATTTTGACAAGGATATAAAAGAACGATTGTTCGAAGGAGAAACGTGGAAAAATATTGTGGATGAAATAGTAAACCACTTACCACAAAATGTTTTTATTAGTTTTGATATTGATGGATTAAATCCAAAGCTTTGCCCTCATACAGGTACGCCAGTGCAAGGTGGTTTTGAGGCACAAGAAATGTATTATTTGTTTAAAAAAGTAATGCAAAGTGGTAGAAAAATTATTGGATTTGACTTAAACGAAGTAGGAGTGAGCCATGATGAGTGGGACGAAAATGTAGGAGCAAGAATATTGTTTAAATTATGTAGTATTCTTACCGCAAGCAATTCATAGTGATACAGTACAAAATTGAAATACCTGATGAGAAGCAAAAAACGTATAAAATCTTCACGTTTATTATGCTTACACTTAATTTTTTAGGTTTTGGTTATGTTTTTTTACGCACATTTGGATTGGCATCCTTATTTGCTATTGCAGGGTTGGTTTTAACAACACCAGCGTGGTTGTATTATATTATTAATAAAAAACATTTTAAAACTCCTATTTTAGAAACAACGTTTATTGCAAGTTCAATTTTGTGGCTATATTTTGGAAATATTTGGATGGGTATACTTTTAATGCTTTTTAGTATTATTGGATTGTTTACAAATAAAAAACCTTCAATTACATTTCTTCAAAATGAAATTATATTT
>JANXOQ010000386.1 GCA_025357775.1 Ferruginibacter sp.
GTTGATAAATGCCTACGACAATACAATTGTTTATACAGATTATTTTCTTTCCAAAGTAATTGATTGTTTAAAACAAAACAAGGAATTTGAAAGTGCAATGTTATTTGTATCCGATCATGGAGAATCACTCGGAGAAAAAAATCTCTATATGCATGGTGTACCATTAAGTATTGCCCCTAAAGAGCAATATGATATCCCGTTTATTGTTTGGATGTCTGACAGTAGCAAACAATTAAAACCTAATAAAGTACTTTCCCAAAGCAATGTTTTTCATAGTACATTAAATTTTTTAGGCATACAAAGCCCTATATATAATGAAGAATTAAATATTTTTAAGTAACGACTAAAACTTATTTTAACTATTAAGTTTATGAAAAATAGAAAATATTATTATAATAATTTCAAATCAAATATTAATTTATAATAATTATAAAGATTTTATTTAGTCCAATTTTCGAGAAAAAAGATGACTGCCTGCGTTCTTCGATATTTTAAACTTGATACACAGATTAATGTGAAATTGCAGTCATTTGCAAAGAGCTTAAATTTATTTTATGAGAGCAGTTTATTTACAACATTTTTGATAGTACTTTTTATAATTTATAGATAATATAACACCAAGCTTTACAAGTTTAAATGCAGTAGCTAGTACAATAACTCATAGCTCTTCAAAAAAGCTTAAGCATTTTACCAATCAGCATCATAGCTGGTAAAGAACAAGAAATAAGGTAAATAATGTTATTGCTTTTTTATGATATTTGTTAATTCTTCTTCAGTTACCACACCATCTTTTCTCCACACTTGTTTCCCATTTTTGTAAACAATAAAAACAGGTAAAGCAGTTACATTGTTCAATTTTACAAGTACTTCATCGTTACCAGCATCTAATTTTAGCAAGGTAAATTTGTTAAAATATTTTTTTTGTAATGAATCTAATATTGGCAGCATTAATCTGCAGGGTGCACACCAAGTAGCACCAAAGTCTACTAATACAACTTTATTAGCTATTGCTTTATTGTATTCATCTTCAGTCATTTGTTTTGCGTTATTTTTACCAATCACAATTTTATTGCTAGCTTTCCAAGCATTCATACCACCTTTTAGTTCAATCACACTCGTAAATCCATTTTTTCGCATAGCTGCTGCTGCACTACTACTTCTACCACCGCCTAAACAATACACATACACAGGTTTCTTTTTGTCAATAAAAGAAATCCTTCTTTCAAACTCTTTTGCATCATTCCAATCTGCAAGCAAAGCATTGTTTATATGTCCACCATTAAACTCAGTTTGGGTGCGTACATCTAATATTTGCGTTTCTAAGTTGGTTATACCTTTTTCAAATTCGTCCGCTGATAAAACAGTTTTATTTTGGGCATTGCAAGTAATAAATAAAAATGCAAATAATAAAGAAACGTAGGTTTTCATAATTTAATTTTTTACAAAAATAGGTGCTTACTAGTTATAACAAGTGATGGCTTCGGAAGACCAAGGATAGCAAGGACTTTAAATAATAAAGTTGGCTTTAAAATTACCCAAATACATAGATTTAACTGTCACCAGTTTCTGCTTTTATTTTAGCAAGTGGCTTCCGCAGATTTATACGAAAGCAATATTTCTATTCCGATTCAAATAGCTAACAGATACAATAAGTTTAAGCACAATTATTTTAAAAATCGCTAAAATCTTCTTTCAAACTACTATCATAAATTACTTAAATTGCAAAAAAGTATAACAATATGGTAGTAAATTTTTTTATAAAATATGGCACAAGTTATGGGCAAAATATAAGTATTGCTTATAAGCAAGGAGAGGCAATATTAGCTTTTGAATTGAATTATATAGATGAAAATCTATGGCATGGGGTATTGGATATTGATACAAAAAAAAGTGTACCCATTTTTGAATACCAGGTAATACTTAAAAAAGATGAAAGGCAGAATAATGAGGAATTGATGGCTACTGGAGAAATTGATACCACTTGTTTTACTGCCAAAATATTTAACGTAATTCATGAAAACTTTCCTCAAAAATCTTTTATAGGATTGCACAAAACAAAGCCTTTTAAAAAAGTTTTTAAACCTGTAAATATTGAGGAAATAAATACAAAAAAGCCATTAAAAGTAACTCATATTTTTTCTATTGAAAGCCCTTTTTTGCAAGAAAATAAATATGTATGCCTTACTGGTAATGCAACCACAATGAATAATTTTGATGAAACAAAACCATTGTTGTTTAAAAAAGGTAATAACCAAAAAAGTACAATAGAACTAGATTTATCTGGCGAAAAATTTCCATTAGAATTTAAAATAGGCTTGTTCGATACTGATAAAAATAATATTGTAGATTATGAGCCAGGTGTAAATCATATAATAAACGGGATAGAAAAAAATGAAAGTATTTCAATTATACATTTAAATCATTCATTTACTAATTATGCATGGAAAGCTGCTGGTATAAATGTGCCTGTATTTAGTTTAAGAACAAATAAAGGATGGGGTGTAGGTGATTTTACTGATATAAATTTGTTGGTAGATTATTCAAAAAGCTTAGGTATTAAATTAATACAATTATTACCAATAAATGATACTACGGGTGCTTATACCGATAAAGATTCTTATCCATATTCTGCTATTTCATCTTTTGGGCTTCATCCAAAATTTTTGAATGTACAACTGTTGGCTACAGCTGCTAGTATTAAAATTAGTAATGATGAATTAGCAGAAATAAAAAAATTAAATGAACTAAGTTTTTCTGACCATAGTGCAGTTTTACTATTAAAAATTGCTGTATTAAAAAGAATTTTTGAAAAAGAAAAAAGCACATTTAATAAAAGTGAGGAATGGAAAACTTTTTTTGAAGCACACAATAATTGGCTTACTCCATTTGCAGCATTTTGCACATTAAGAGATAAATTTAATACTCCTAATTTTGAATTATGGAATGAAAATGCTATTTATGATAAAGATAAAATTACCACATTTACGAATGTAAATAACGAACATTATAATGCTATGATGTTTTGGTATTTTGTGCAATTTAATTTGCATTTACAATTGCAAGATGCTATAACCTATGCTCATAAAAATAAAGTAATTTTAAAAGCTGATTTACCAATTGGGGTAGGCAGACTAAGTGCTGATACATGGGAGCATACAAGTTTATTTGTTATGGGAATGCAGGCAGGAGCTCCACCAGATGCTTTTTCAGGAAGTGGACAAAATTGGAGTTTCCCTACTTATAATATTTACGAAATGAGCAAAGATGGTTTTGCTTGGTTTAGAAGAAGAATGCAACATTTAGAAACTTACTTTGATGCTGTAAGAATAGACCATGTATTAGGTATTTTTAGAATTTGGAGTATACCTACCAACCAAGTAGAAGGTACAATGGGAAGGTTTGTACCTGCATTACCATTATACAAACATAATTTTGAAAACGCTGGCTTGTATTTCGATTCATACAGATATTGCAATCCTTTTATAAATGATGAAATTTTGTATGAGCAATTTGGCAATGAGTTTGCTGAAGTAAAAAACATTTTTTTTAAAAATGGTCAATTTGTGGAAGATTATAATGACCAACGAAAAATAGAAAATTACTTTTTGCATAATTTAGAAAATATACGTTGGCAACAAGGATTGTACGATTTAATTGCTAATGTAATTTTACTTAAAGATGAGCAAGATGGTTTTCATTTTAGAATAAATATGTTTCAAATAAGCAGCTATAAATGGTTGTCTGATAATGAAAAAAGTTTAATAGATGCATTATACAATAATTATTTTTTTAAATTGCAAAATGATTTGTGGAGAAAAGAAGGGGAAATGAAATTGGAAATGATGACTGATAGCTCAGACATGCTATTGTGTGCGGAAGACTTGGGAATGGTGCCAGATTTTACAGATGCAGTATTGAAAAATTTGGATATACTTTCTTTGCAGGTGCAGCAAATGCCTAAGGATAATTCTTCTCTTTATTCCAATACTGTAAAAGCAAAATACGAATCTATTGTAATGCCAGCCACGCATGATATGAGCCCAATGCGCTTGTGGTGGGAAGAAAATAGAACTACTACTCAATTATTTTTTAATGATATTTTGCAAGAGGTTGGTAATGCACCACAATATTGTGAGCCTTGGGTATGTAAAAAAATAGTTGAAAAGCATTTACAATCACCAGCAATGTTAAGCATCTTTTTAATACAAGATGTTTTAGCTTTAGATGGAAATACAAGGCTTGAAAACCCTTCTGATGAGCGTATAAATGTACCTGCAAATCCAAACCATGTTTGGAATTATAGAATGCACATTTCTTTGGAAGATTTAATTATAGCTGATGGTATTAAAAGTGATGTGAAAGAAATGGTAGCAAGATATGGTAGGTAAAAAAGTTTAAGGTTTAAACTCCTTCATTTTACAGAGAGTCATAAGTGCTTACAAGCATATTATAATATTTTGCATTTTGATTTAAAATTTAATATAAGGAAAAATAACAATACTTTTTCAATCAAAAATTGTCAATTTTAATTGTGTAATCGAAAAATATTTTCAAGTATTTTTTCATGAACAGCTATTACTTGCGGTATTAATAATTCAGTTTCATTGTTTTCAATTATAAAATCACAACGACTCATTTTTTCATTTTCATCCATTTGCTTTTGTATGCGAGCTAGTACTGCCTCTTCAGAAATAGCATCTCTTTGCATTACTCTTTTTATGCGTAATGGCATTGGTGAGTGTACACCAATTATTAAATCTAGATTTTTTTCTGCATTCGCTTCAAAAATAAGTGCTGCTTCTTTTATGGCATAAGCTGTTGATTGCTGCATCATCCATAATTTAGCATCAGCAATGGTGGCAGGGTGCACAATGCTATTCATTTGTTTAGTTTTTTCTTTATCAGAAAAAACTTGTTCTGCTAAGTATACACGATTTATTTTGCCATCTAAATAACTCCCGTTGCCAAAAGTTTCTATTATTTGTTGCTTTAATTTTTCATCTATATTCATCATTTTTTTAGCTGCATCATCTGCATAATATACAGGTATACCAAGCACTTCAAATATAAGGGACACAGTAGTTTTACCTGAGCCTATACCACCAGTTAATCCAATTTTTAGCATAATGCAATCTATTGATTTTATTTGAAGCGTTTAAATAGTATTCATAAAACACTATACCACTTTACTAAAAGTGTTGCGTAGCTTGGTAAATAAATTTTCGGTTTTAATAATATTTAAATGCTGGGAACAATTATTAATATAATTTATTAATTTAGGAAACCAAGTAGATTTATGGAATAAATACAAATTCATCCAGTATTTTGAGCAAGATTTTTTCGCACCTGCATCCTTAAGAGCAGCATTCAATTATAATTTTAGCAGTAAACTATATCTACTTTAACCAATTTTAATTTGTAAGATTATTTTTTAAAGTTTATCTGTGTATACTTAAGATTTTCAGGTTTCAATTACTTTACAATTTACACATTTGTGTATTAAGTAAAAAGAATAATAATTTAGAAAAATGAATTGAAAGAAAGTAGAAAGAACGCTTCGGTAGAGATTTTTTGTATTTTAAGCTAAAAAAGAACGGTTTTACATCGTAATCGTTTTCTTTATAAATTAAAGATTATTAAGTGTTATAAAATTTATTATCGCTTGCTTGTAAAGCACTAAACAACTTATTTTTTAAATCTTCATTTACGCTTTTACCATTGCTCACTGTGTAAGCTTCCATGGTTTTTTCCATATTTTGAACATCTTCTTTTACATCAGGCCAATTAATATAGGCTTGAAGTACTTGTGCAGCTTCAACTTCAGTTGTTTGTCCAAAGGCATGTAACTCTAAAAGCCCAGATGATATGATGTATTCTTTTGTCACTTTGTTAAAATTGCAATAGTTTTCTTAGTTCAATAATAGCTGTCCTCATCCTAGTTTTAACCGTACCTAATGGTATGCGCATTTCTTTAGATATTTCTTCTTGAGTATATCCATTAAAATAGGCTAAATCTATAATAATTTTTTGATCTGGTTTTAAAAACTGTACTTGTTTTCTTAAAACAATCGTATCAAATTTAGTTACGTTAAAATTTTTATCAATATTGCCACTAACGAAATTTTCGTCTTGAGAGATTTTTTGTTGTTTTTTGAATCCTTTACTTCTAAGCGTATCAATTGTAAGATTTCTTGTAATATTTATCATCCAAGTAAATAATCTACCCTTTGAAGCATCATATTGTCCAAAATTATTCCAAATTTTTACAAATGTTTCCTGTAAAATATCTTCAGATAATTGAGTGTCATCTATCATTTTTAAAATAACACTATTTAAAGCAGGGGAGTAGTTGTCATACAAATAGGCAAAGGCAGATTGGTCTTTTTGCTGTAATAGCATTACCAGTTCTTCTTCACTATATTTTACGATTGATTGCAAGTGTAATATGTTAAAATAATAGACCGCAAGTTACTAGCTTTTGGTTTAAGAATATTATAAAGTAGTAAACATTTTTTTTTAATTTTTTTTTGTTACTTCAAATACTGGGCTAAATAAATATAATTTTCCTGTTGCTATTTCTTTGCATTTTATTCGTTTTTTTATTTTGTCTCCTTTTTCAAAAAGTCTATTTCCTTTTATTAAAAATTTTTCACCAACTGTAAGTTCTTCTACCAAGCACATACCTTCTTTTCTAGTATCATAACTTTTTAATACTCGTAATAGCTTTTCATCTCCACAGCTACTAGCTGCTGGGTTATTTATTGAGCGTTGCAAAGCAATGTTTACCTCTGTTGGAAAAATATTTTTTTCTGTAAAATCCTTTAATAAAAATCCGAAATTTTGTTTCCATTCTTGCCCATGCGGTTGTACTTTTTTTCCATTTTTTTCGTATGTAATTAAGTGAGCAATTTCATGCAACAATGTAATAAGAAATGAAAATTTATTTAAATCACCATTAATACTTATTCGATGCCCTTTATCTCCGTATGGATGCCGATAATCTCCCAATACGCTAGCTCGTTTTCGTGTAATAGTAAGTTGTACTTTATAATCAAAAATATATTTTAACACAGGTTCAAAGCTACCCATTGGCAAATATTCTTGTAATGCTTCAAATGCTACCTTTTCTTTAGCCATTATTAAATTGTAGACAGCTTTTTAAATAAATATTTTATTTTTATAAATTAAATTTTTAAGGCCTATTTATAAATAATCTAAAAAATATTTGTAAAACTGATGTTTGATTAAACGAAACAAAATATATAATTAATTATTGTTTTTTTAGTTGTTTAGAAATAGCAAATACTTCTGTTGCTAAATAAACTAAATACATAAGTAATGATAGAAATACCGCTTTTTTATTGTACCCACTACCTTCAATAAGTACATAACTTAACACTGCTATTACTGTGCTAAACATTTTTATCATCATACCGGCTATTACACTTCTTATAAATACATTTGGGTTACTATTTGTAAGTGCTTTTTTTTGCATAAAAAAAACAAATACACCCGTAATCAAAAAAAGTACATTTGCAGAAAGCAATACATTTTTATTTACAATGTATTTTACTAATAAATTATTTCCAACAATTATAAAAGTAACAAATACCACAAATATTATAATTATTGGTTTAAGCATTTTCATAGTTCTATTTTTTTGGAGCTGTATCTTTTACTACTTTATATATAACAGCGCTTATTATAATTAATGGAAGTAGCCAAACCAAAATTGGACTTTTTATTTGTAGCCATTTGTCTGCTTTTATGCCAAAAAAAACTGAAGCTCCAAGTGCAATAAACAATTGTGTTGTTAAACTAGCATATTTCCAAAGCAAGTTATTATTGTCTTTTGGTAGTGGCATCAATTTTTTGAAATTATCTCTTTTGGTAAAGCAAGTTTTGTCGTATCAAGTTGTATGGTTTTACCTTCTAATACTTTTTGTATGTTTTTTAAAAAATCATCTTGAAATTTTAGTGCTTGCTCCATAGAGTCTGTTCTAAGTTTTAATTCTCTATATTGTTTTACTTCTTTTACTGAACCCATACCCGTACCAGGCAGATAATATTTTAGCGGTGTAAAAACAATGAGTGCTGTCGTAAGCCCAATCATTAAAATAAATATTGAACTCATTACTATGTAAACACTCATTCTGGTGAGTTTAAATTTTAATATTTCCTCAAATGTATCCTCATTCATAATTACCAATCGGTAATGATTTCGAAGACGTTTAAGTGTATTATTTACATCTGGCAACGACATGGATAGTTTCTTTACTTTTATAATTGTTTTAAAAGAACGCTAAATTAGCTATTATATAAAGAAACTGTAATTTTTAACATAAATAAATACAATATTGTTTCGCTTTTAATATTCAACCCATTATTTTTGGAAGATATTGTTAAATTAATACGAACTTTAAATATCAATTAATTAAATCTTTTGAAGTAGGCACTTGTTTACCCCAT
>JANXOQ010000431.1 GCA_025357775.1 Ferruginibacter sp.
ATTTACAAATCTTAATAAAAACGCCACTAGCAAAAGTGGCGTTTTTATTTAAAATATATTTATAAATTACTTTCCTATTGGTTTATAATATCCCAAAGCTTCTTGCATGTATCCTTCAATTCTAGCTATACGATTTTCATCAGATGGGTGGGTAGATAAAAATTCTGGTTGTTTTTGGCTTCCAGCTGAATTACTTGCTGCGGCCATTCTTTTCCAAAAAGCAATTGCTTCTTGAGGATTATAACCTGCCATTGCACAAAATATTAAACCAAAGTGGTCTGCTTCATATTCTTGGTTTCTGCCATTTGGCAACAATGCACCTACTTGTACTCCAGGTGCAAAAACTTGGTTAAACAAAGTGTTTACTTTTTCATTTTTTGCAGTAAATATATTTCCAACAACTTCTAAACCTTGTGCAAGTAAACCTTGGCTCATACGTTCATTGCCGTGTTTTGCAACAGCATGGCATATTTCGTGCCCCATTACTACTGCAAGAGCTGCCTCATTTTGAGTAATGCCTAACAAACCTGAGTACACTACTACTTTTCCACCAGGCATACACCATGCATTTACTTGTTTGTCATTTACTAAATTATATTCCCAATTATAGCCTTCAAGTACTTTTCCTTTTCCTTGGTTTGTATAATATTCAGTAATAGCTTTAGATACTCGCTTACCTACTCTACTTACCATCTCTGCATCTCTATTGCTTGTAGTTGCCACTACTTTGGCCTGTGATAAAAAACTTTTGTATTGTGTAAGAGCTTGTGCCTGTAATTCACTTTCAGGTATTAGACTTAGCTGTTTTCTACCAGTTACTTCATTTCTTGGGCAAGATGTCATTGTAGCCACAACAACAATACCAGTTATAAAATTGTAAACTATTTTCTTCATGTTAATATTTTATTTGGTACAGAGCATTCAATTGCCGTACCAAAAAATGCAAAGGGATTTGTAAATTATTTATTTCGTGTTTTTCTTTTATCTCTATGCTTTAAAATAGGAACTCTATTTTCCATCCCTTTTAATAATTTTCCAATATTTTTTTGGTGTGTAATTATAATTAAAACGGCTACTAAAAGAGCAAATAATCTATACAATGGCTCATGTTCGTTCCATATCCACAATACAGATATTGGTAACATAATACCAGCAAGTATTGAGCTTAGAGATACATAACGTGTAAGAAATAAAACCAATAAAAATACACCTACACATGATAAAGCTATCAATGGTTGAATTGCTACAATCATTCCAAATAAAGTTGCTACGCCTTTGCCCCCTTTAAAATTTGCCCATATAGGAAACACATGCCCAAGTACAGCAGATAAACCTAGCCCAATCATAAAATTTGTTCTTTCTAAACTATTTATATGTTGAAGATATGAAGGCATCAAATAAAATAGCCCAACAGCTAACATACCCTTAAAAATATCGAAGCACATTACAATAGTGCCATATTTTTTGCCAAGTACTCTAAAGGTATTGGTAGCACCCATATTACCGCTTCCATAATCTCTAATATCTATACTAAAATATTTTTTACTAATTATTAATGCTGTAGGTATTGAACCTATTAAGTAAGCACACATTATTAGCAATAGTTCTTTCATTCAGTATTATAAATTATTTACCTAGCAAATATAAAGAAATTGTTAATTTTTTGCTGTTAATTTTTTAGATTTCGCTAACCGTTAATGCACATTAAGGCCAACCAATTATCTTTTTTAAAAATCTCCTTTATTAAGATACCTTGTTTTTGAATTACATTTTTTATATTTTGTTCATCATGCCGCATTATTCCGCTAAATAAAATAGTTCCATTTTCTTTTATAGCAGTTTTTATAACCAAAATATGCTCTGTTATTATATTTAGGTTAATGTTTGCTAATATTATATCTACTTTTTCTATTTGGGGTGGTACAGTTTCAGCTTTAATAAGTACAATGTTATTGCAGTCATTAATAATTGCATTTTCTTCTGCATTTTCTATACTCCAGTCATCGCAGTCTATAGCAAGTATTTTTTTTGCTCCCATTTTGTCTGCTAAAATAGCTAATACCCCAGTGCCAGTTCCAAAGTCAATTACAGTTTTGTTTGTAAAATTAATTTGACTCATTTGCTGTACCATTAAAAATGTGGTAGCATGATGACCAGTTCCAAAACTCATTTTAGGGGTTACAATAATATCATAACTATATCCTTCTTTATGCTTATGAAAGCCTGCCCTAATGTAAACAAATGGTTTCGTAGAGTTAGGGTACTCAACTTTTATAGGTTCAAAATCAGCTTCCCAGATGGCGTTCCAATTTTCTTTTTTAATAATTGAACTAGTAAATTTTAAACCGTTTTCAATTATTGAAATAAACATATTTTCATCAAAATTATTAGATGGTATAAAAGCTTTTAAACCATTCGTTTCTTCTTCAAAACCATCAAAACCTATTTCATTAAGTTGAGCTATTAATATTTCAGCTTGGGTTTCAATAATATTGGTGAAGTGTATTTGTAGGTATTCCATTTTGTACAATACAGTTAGATTATTTATAAAAATTTGAAATCAATTAAAATACTATTACTTATTGTTTAGCCAAAAAATAAAGTGGTTAAAATTAGTTTTATAGTTTGCTAAAAGTAGAAATAAAATTTGTAGATATACTTTTAATGAATCATAATTTTTATAATAGAAAAA
>JANXOQ010000444.1 GCA_025357775.1 Ferruginibacter sp.
TACCAATTACTCAATACTAAATATTATTTCAAAATACTTCTACCAATTACAATTCTTTGTACCTCACTAGTACCTTCATATATCTGTGTAATTTTTGCATCTCTCATCATACGTTCTACATGATATTCTTTTACAAACCCATACCCACCGTGTATTTGTACTGCCTCAGTAGCCGTCCACATTGCGGTTTCGCTGCTAAATACTTTTGCCATTGAGCTACTTAAAGTATAATCTAAATGCTCATCTTTTTCCCAAGCGGCTTTAAGGCAAAGCATTCTTGCACATTCAATTTTTGTAGCCATATCAGCTAGTTTAAATTGTATTATTTGATGGTTCATTATTTCTGTACCAAAAGCTTTTCGCACTTTACTATATTTCAAAGAAAGCTCATAAGCACCACTTGCTATACCTAAAGCCTGCGCAGCTATACCTATACGCCCGCCTGCAAGTGTTTTCATAGCAAATTTGAAACCAAATCCATCTTCGCCAATTCTATTTTCTTTAGGCACTTTAACGTCATTAAACAATATTGTATGTGTATCACTTCCTCTAATACCTAGTTTATTCTCTTTGGCACCAACTACCACACCAGCCCATTTTTTTTCAACTATAAATGCATTTATACCACGACTACCTTTGCTTACATCGCTTTGTGCAATTACTAAATATACGCTTGCACTATTGCCATTGGTAATCCAATTTTTAGTTCCATTTAATAAATAATGGTCATCTTTTTCTTCGGCAGTAGTTTGTTGGCTAGTGGCATCACTGCCCGCTTCTGGCTCACTTAAGCAAAAGGCACCTATGTACAATTCACCATCTTTTTTACCTTGCGCAAGTGGTTTTAAATATTGTTGTTTTTGTGCTTCGTTTGCATACTCTTGCAAGCCATAACATACAAGACTATTATTTACACTTACACATACGCTTGTACTTGCATCAACTTTACTCAACTCTTCCATTGCTAACACATAGCTCATCGTATCTAGCCCAGCGCCACCATATTCTGGTTTTACCATCATACCCATAAAACCAAGATCAGCTAATTTTTCTATTTGCTCTTTAGGAAATTTTTGATGCTCGTCTCTTTCTATTACACCAGCTAAACACTCATTAACTGCAAAATCTCTTGCAGCTTGTTGTATCATTAATTGCTCTTCATTTAGTTGAAAATTCATATTTTTAATTTAGTGTTACAAAATTAAGGGGAATATTATATTTGAAAGCAATACCTACGAAGATTATTGTGGTAGGGATATTGGACAAATAAAATATTCGTAATATATTTACTATCAATATTTTATATAGATAAGTATTAATCAGTTTGTTATATTTGAATTTTTATCAAATAAATATTACATTTGCAAATTATAATAAAAACAGTATGGCAAAATCCATACACAAAAAATTAATTACATGAAAAAAGACTTGCATCCAAAAAATTACAAAATGGTCGTTTTTAAAGACATGAGTAACGGTACTACTTTCTTGAGTAAATCAACAGCTAACACAAACGAAACAATCATTTTTGAAGAAGATGGAAAAGAATATCCAGTTATTAAATTGGAGATTTCAAATACTTCACATCCTTTTTATACTGGTAAAAATGTATTGGTAGATACTGCTGGTCGTATTGATAAATTTAACAAGCGCTTTGGTAAAAAAGTTGCTGCTACTGTTGCAACTGTTGAAGAAACAGCTGAGTAATTCTTTTTAAAATTATATTTATAAATCCTCCAATTTTATTGGGGGATTTTTTATAACTAATTTTTTCATAAACAATAAAAATGTATTTCACTAATACTATTTCCACCTTATTTTTACCGTATGGAGGAAAAACTT
>JANXOQ010000447.1 GCA_025357775.1 Ferruginibacter sp.
TACCAATTACATAAAAATTAATAGGTGTTCCAGCTTTTGTACAACTATTATAATACTGTAAAAACCCTAGAATGCCTACAGGCAACATTATAAGCCCAAGAGATGTACCTTGAGCTGTATGCTGACTAAAGCCTAAAAAATAAACCAATGCTGGCACAATAATAATTCCACCGCCTACGCCTACAATACCTCCTAGCAAGCCAGCTGTTAACCCTATCAATAATAGAATTAAGATTGTTTGCGTATCCATATATTTTATTTTATTTGTCATGTTTAGGAAAGTGTTCTGTATACATTTTTATTGAATCTTCAATTACTTTATAAGCCGTTTCTTTATTTTGAAAATCATCTATTTCAACTACTTTATTTTCTAACACTTTATAGTTTTCAAAATAATTTTTGAGCACATTTATAAAATGCTCTGGCAAATCTTCTATATCCTTTAAATGATTTACAGATGGGTCGTTGGCAGCTACTGCTATTATTTTATCATCTTTTTCTCCGTTATCTATCATTTGCATATTGCCTATTACAGTAGCCTTTACCAAGCATAATGGATTTATACTTTCGCTGCAAAGCACCAATATGTCTAATGGGTCGCCATCGTCTCCCAAGGTTTGTGGTATAAACCCATAGTTTATTGGATAATGAAAAGAAGAATAAATAACCCTGTCTAATTTTAGCAACCCAGTTACTTTATCAATCTCATATTTACAGCTACTACCTTTTGGTATTTCTATCAATGCATTTACTTGAGCTGGCGCATCAAAACCATAACTAGCGCCATGCCATGGGTGAAGAACATACATAATTTATATTTTTACAATTAGTAATTAATCATTTTAAAACCTGCAAATACTGCTACAATGCAAATGGCAATGCTAGCAAAAATATATACGCAAGCCATTGCAAAATTTCCGTCTTTTAACAAGTACATGTTTTCTAAACTAAAAGCTGAAAATGTGGTAAAACCTCCACAAACACCTGTTGCCAAAAACAATTTTAGCTCGTCGGAAATACCACCTGCTTTTTGAGCAAACCCAAACACAATTCCAATTAACAAACTACCCAATATATTTATAAAAAGTGTATTGTAAGGAAAGCTATTATGCTTGATAATAGTGGAAAATAAATAACGCAACATTGCTCCTATGCCACCGCCAATCCCCACCAATAAAAAATTTTTAATGCTCATTATTTTGTAATACTTGTGTCGCCAGATGTGTACTTAAAATCAACACCCCATATATTATTTTTTTTTAGTACTCTTATTTTTTGGGATTGATGCATAAAAGAATTACTGTAATCTATAACTGTGGTACTATCATCAATATTATCAAATATATTGATTATAATATTTGCATTTTTATATCCTTGCTTTTTATCAACAGCCAACTTAGTATAATAATTTTTATACGACTCAAATATCTCAATATTCTGTGGATCTTTTAATAACAAAGCTTCCGCATCTTTAAAATTACCATCAAGGGTGGCTCTAATAAAATCTCTGCTTACATCTGTGGCAGTGTTAGCTTGCTTCTTATCATTTTCAAAACAACCTAACAAAAACATAGCTAAAATAAAAGTAATTATTATTCCAATTTTCATTTCTCAAATTTAGTACTAAATATGTTGTTTTAGTTATAAAAAAAAGCACCCTTTAAAAGAGTGCTTATCATAATTTCTATTTTTGTTTTGATTCTTCTAATGAGTTTTTCACTTTATTTTTTAATTCATCTAAATCCACATCTTTCATTGCTTTATTTACTTCATCTTTTATAGAGTCTATATTAGCACTCTTTAACTTACCCATAGCACTAGTTAAGCTATCCCCTATATTAGTACCTTTCATTTTATCGGTAGCCATTTCCATAATACTCGCTTTATCAAAAGCTACTTTCCATTTTCCACCTTCCTTTTTCATAAGAAAATTTACCGTTTCACTTTTTCCTTTTTCTTTTACAGGCACTTTTGCTTTATCGCCATCTATAACAGCTGTACCTATTTCCATTTTATTGTTATCAAATTTATTCATATCCTTTCCCCCCTTTTCCATACCCATTTCCATCATGCTAAGCATTGAAGCACTTTCAGCGGTTGTTAAATCTTTAATTTTTACTTTATCATTTTTTATCATTGCATCAAAAAATTCTGATAATACTGTTGATGGATTTTCACCACCACCACCATTTTTACAGCCAATAATACATACCGACGCTACAATAACTGTAGCCAATAATAATTTTTTCATGTAATTGTTTTTTAATTGTTTTATCAAAAATATTAATATAATTCGTATTTGTATACTTCTATTTTTTTTGAAAGAGCATTTAGCGTAATATCATCAATCCCTACAAACTCAAATATTTTTATAAAACTATGATGAAACTTTATGGCATTGCCCGATGCTTGTAAAAAACTTTTGTATACAAACTCTGCACAATACATTTTATCATCTGTTTTTAAATCAAAATCTAAATCGAAAATTATTTTCCTCTTATAAAACAGCTGTGCTTGATTTATTAAGTTTTTCTTTTGTATTGTAGAAATATCAAACCTAAAAATACCTACTGCATTATTATCGTATGGGCTTACAAATATTTCAAAACTTTCTCTTTTTATTTGTTGGTTGGGGTTAAAATCCCCTCCTATTGCATGGTAAATAAATAAACTATCATTTTCAATATTTGCAATACCACAATGCGAAAAAGTTTTATCTTTTTGGTTGAGCAATTTTAAACTTTGGCTTGTAAAATCATTGCCTGTTCTTGTAATTACATCTCCTACTTTTATTTTTTGTTTAAAAAAAATCAACTCATTTTTTGTGATAGTAATATTTCTTTCTAGTTCCATAGAATCTGCTACAGCCTTACTAGTATTAAAATTTTGATTATTACTACAAGCCATTACAAAAAAAATGAGGCCGCTGTAAAGCCACCTCAAACTATGTTTTTTTAAAGTAATCATTGTTGCATTTTTTCTCTCCTAGCTTTCTGTTCTTTTTGCTCTTTCTCTTTTTCTTCCATATACTCTTTATCATCTTTATTGTAAGCTTTTATTATAGCTTTTACTAGCTTATGTCTTACTACATCTTCTTCATCAAGTTCTATATGAGAAATACCATCGATATTTTTTAATAAACGTGTTGCACGCCACAAACCACTTTGCATATTTTTTGGCAAATCCACCTGTGTAGGGTCGCCAGTAATGATAGCTTTTGCATTTGGCCCAATACGAGTAAGAAACATTTTTATTTGCAAATCATTAGTATTTTGTGCTTCATCTAAAATTATAATAGCATTGTCTAAGGTACGCCCACGCATATATGCAAGTGGCGCTATTTCTATAGTACGAGTGCTCATGTAGTAAGCAAGTTTATCGGCAGGTATCATATCATCTAACGCATCGTACAATGGGCGTAAATATGGGTCAATTTTTTCTTTTAAATCGCCTGGCAAAAAACCAAGGCTTTCTCCAGCTTCTACAGCAGGGCGTGTAAGAATAATTTTTTTAACCGTTTTATTTTTTAAAGCTCGTACTGCTAAGGCAACCGCTGTGTAAGTTTTACCAGTACCAGCTGGTCCAATTGCAAACACTATATCATTCTTATCGCATGCTTGTACCATTAATTTCTGGTTGGCTGTTCTTGCTCTTATGGTTTTTCCATTTGGCCCAAATACCAATACATCGTTAGGGTTTCTATCAATAAAATTGTCTATAGCTTTTTCATCATCACCACCTAAAATTTGAGAAAAATAATTTTCACTCATGTGTCCGCTTCGTTCTAAATATTTTACCAAAAGGTCTATTTTTTCTTTTGCATCTTCTACTTGTTCGGAAGAACCACTCAATTTTATTTGAGTACCTCTACTAAGTATTTTAAGCAAAGGAAATCTTTTTTTCAAAATA
>JANXOQ010000510.1 GCA_025357775.1 Ferruginibacter sp.
ATTTGTATAAGTTGGGAGTTAATATTTCTTTTACACTAAGCACAGCTAAAATATGCACTAATGCAAATTTTATTTCTTCAGCCAAACTTACATAAAACCTAAAGTAAAAAACTCTGACAGTTTTTCTATTCCATTTTTTCAATGTTTTTTTTTAGTTCAACTAAATCTACTGCAATATTTACAATATGAGTATCATTATTATCTCCTTCGTTAAGTTGGTAATAATAGTCAATACTTAATTCCGAAGCCAATGAAAAATAGCAATTATTGTGAGTATCATTTATATTCCTTAATTCTAATACTTTTCCTCCTTTTTTCATAAATAACATATTTGTCAAACCTGCTCCATGTAAACCAATTAGGTGTTTCGTTTGCGACATTATTTCAATTTGTTTTGAAAAAGTGTAATCTTCAAAGTAATGAATTTGATAATTAAATAATTTTACTAAATCAACCACTTCCTGTTCGTTAATTATTTTTCTCTTTGGGGCTTTTAAACGACTGATAAATACTTTTCTGTCTCCACCACCACCACTTATAAACTTGTCTCGAAGTTCATTTATCAATGTATGATTGTAATTCCCTGTATTGGCAGTATGACTCGTTATTAAAAGATTTTTTACTCTTAAAGGTATTAGAGGATTATAGTATACAACCTGTTTGTTTAAAAGTTTTAATGATTCCGCTACATAAGTAGCTTGCCTAAAATATTCGGGAAGTATTACAGGATAAAAATCGTTTTCTTTTTTTGATGCTAATAATCGGGGTAGTGCATCTGTTAACCAATGAAAGTATCCCAAACTCCAATCATCAATTATCCAAACACCTTGTTCAATTGTATTTAATCCTCTTCTAAAAGATAAAATTCTTTTTATTAATGAAATTATAGAAACAGTTGAATAATTTAATGCATAAGTTAGATACTTTTGGGGATTTATCAATGATTTAACAAAAATATCTTCAAGTATAATTCCATTTAAAAAAAACAAATGGGTGTTTCTAATGTTTTTTTCAAACTCGTGTTCAAATAACGGAATATCTTTATTTGTAATATTTATAGGTCGTCTACGTTTTGAT
>JANXOQ010000514.1 GCA_025357775.1 Ferruginibacter sp.
TTTATTTTTATTTTTTAAAATAATAAAAATGAGTCTACTTTTTTACTACTAAGTATTTCAATTGCATCATTTTGTTTTTTAATAAAATTTTGTTTAATGAATTATCAAAAGCACCAATTATGAGTACTACTACACCTACAAAGAATATTGCTGAAAAGATTGCTGTTATTACATATAAAATAGAAATCAATAAATTGTATATAACAGGCATTTTCATTATTTTCTATTACACAATTTTGCAATTGAAAAAATTAACGCATACGTAAAAGGAAATGAAATAGTAAATTGAATTATTGAAACTATTTTAAATATTTGCCATTTTATAGGCATATAATAATCGTTTTTAATCTTTAAAATCCAATTTTATCTGCAATTCCTCAAACTGTTTATTGTCAATCGTACTAGGTGCATCTATCATTACATCTCTACCGCTATTATTTTTAGGAAAAGCTATAAAATCTCTAATACTTTCACTACCGCCTAGTATGCTACACAGCCTATCAAAGCCAAACGCAATACCACCATGTGGCGGTGCGCCATATTCAAACGCACCTAGTAGGAAACCAAATTTATGTTGCTGCTCTGCATCATCCATACCCAATGCAGCAAACATTTTTTGTTGTAATTCTTTTTGATAAATACGAATACTTCCGCCACCAATTTCATTGCCATTAAGCACCATGTCATAAGCATTGGCTTTTATGTTTGCATAAGGATGTTTTAAATATTCGGCAGCATTTTCTATTTTTGGATTGTTATTTATCATCGTATTTATATCGCTTGGCTTTGGTGATGTAAATGGATGGTGTCTTGCTACCCAACGATTGTCTTCTTCTGCATATTCGAACAATGGAAAATCTACTACCCAAAGTAGTTTAAAATCATTTGCATTTCGTAAGCCTAGTGTTGTACCCATGTGCATACGTAAGTCACTGGTGGCTTTTCTTGTTTTTTCTTCTGCACCTGCTAATATCAAAATTAAATCTCCAGCTACAGCATGGCAAGTTGTTGCAATGTTTTTTAATTGTTCTTCTGTATAAAATTTATCAATGCTGCTTTTAAAAGTACCATCAACATTGCATTTAATAAATGCCAAACCTTTCATGCCTATTTGTGGGCGCTTTACCCATTCTACCAATTCATCTGTTTGCTTGCGGCTGTAATCGTTACAATTTTGCACACAAAAGGCAATTACTGTTTCCGCTTCGTTAAATACAGCAAAATCACTTTTTATAGTAGCTGATATATCCACTTTTGTAGGGAAAGTATGCGCAGGAAATTTTAAGTTATTCAACTTCATCCCAAATCTAATATCTGGCTTATCGTTACCATAAGTCCACATGGCCTCTTCCCATGTTATTTTTTCAATAGCTTCATTGTAGTCAATATTTTTTACATCTTTAAAAATACGACGTATCATTTTTTCAAACATTTGTATAATATCTTCTTGCTCCACAAATGTCATTTCACAATCTATTTGTGTAAATTCAGGTTGTCTATCTGCACGAAGGTCTTCATCTCTAAAACATTTTACAATTTGGTAATAGCGGTCGTACCCACTTACCATAAGCAATTGCTTAAATGTTTGTGGCGATTGTGGTAGTGCATAAAATTGTCCAGCATTCATGCGGCTTGGCACTACAAAATCTCTTGCACCTTCTGGTGTACTTTTAATTAAGAATGGAGTTTCAATATCCATAAATTCATTTTCGTGCAAATAATTTCTTGCACTTCTACCTACGGCATAGCGAAGTTCTAAATTCTTTTTTACCGCATTTCTCCTTAGGTCTAAAAATCGGTATTTCATGCGCAGTTCATCACCACCATCAGTATCATCTTGTATGGTAAAAGGTGGGGTAATTGATTTATTTAAAATTGAAAAACTTTCTACAGCAATTTCTATTTCACCAGTTGGTATATTTAAATTTTTATTGCTTCGCTCACTTACTTTCCCTTTTACTTGAATTACAAATTCCCTACCTAATGGGTTTGCATCTAGCTCAGCATTTAAGTTTTCATTAAATAATAATTGTGTAATACCATACCTATCTCTTAAATCTACAAAGGTTATGCTGCCAAATTTTCTTACGGTTTGTACCCAGCCTGCAAGAGTTACTTCGGTATTGATATTTTCTACTCTTAGCTTACCACATGTGTGCGAACGAAACATAGTTTTCTTATTTGTGCGAAGATAAAAGAAAGCCTTTTATTAACCGTTTCGTAAGCTGTTTAAGTTTTTTTGACGGATATCACTAAAAATTAATCATTTCTATTTTCACTAATTATTTAACATAAGTTTGAATATTACCTATTAAACTTAATACATATAACTAAGTCTTAAGCTTATCTTTGCAAATCGAAAAATAGAATATGAAGAAAATATATTATTTGTTGTTATTACTTATTGCAAACAACTCAATTATAAACGCACAAGTGCCTAAGAGAATGGGTAGCAATGACCCACAAGCCAAAAAAATACTAGATGCTGTAAGTGCTAAACTTCGGACATATAAAAATGTGGAAGCTATGTTTTCAGTAAAAATAGAAAATAGTGCTGGGAAAAATTTAGGCATAAAAAAGGGCATATTTTACTTAAAAGGAAGTAAATATAGAATTAGTGCCACTGGGCAAGAAGTGTTTTCTGATGGTAGTAATACATGGACCATAGATAAGACTGCAAAAGAATGTACTATTAATAAAATAGACCCCAATGCTAACACTATAACTCCGCAAAAATTATTTACCAATTTTTATGATAAAGATTTCTTGTACAAATTAAATGGTACAACAAAAGGGGTAAGTGAAATTGAACTTACGCCATTAGATAAAACAAAACCCATTTTTAAAATGTTATTGTATATCACTAATAACGCCATCACATCTGCAAAGTTTTTAGAAAAAACAGGGAATAAATATTTGCTAGGTATTACAAATGTAAACCCAAGCTCTACTGCTAGCGATGCTACTTTTATTTTTGATGCAAAGAAATTTCCCGGTGTAGATGTGGTAGATTTAAGATAAATTAGTACAAAAAAAATCTTATAAAATAGCTTATTGTTAAAAGCTGGCTATTTTATTTTCTATTAATTGATAAATTTTTAATTGCTACATTAAAAATTTTACCCTTATTTTTGCAAAGATTTTATAATTTCTGAGACTTACATAACATGCTCAGATGCTGTTGAAACAAGTAAGACCAATTACTTTACCCAAAAGAGATAATACAACTTATCTTCTTACACAATAGCCAAGAAGCATAATATGTGACATCCAAAAAATTATTATTTTTTGACCATATAGTATTGCGTTCAGCATCGAAAAGGCTTCGAAAAGCTCAGCCTGACACACAGCACTAAAGTTTTCATTTTAAACAAATAATTACCATGAATGCATTTGAAGCATTAGGCCTAAACGAAGAAATCGTACAAGCCGTAACAGACTTAGGTTTTACCGAACCTACCCCAATCCAACAACAAGCCATACCAGTATTAATTGCAGGTACAAAAGATTTTGTAGGGCTTGCACAAACTGGTACAGGAAAAACAGCAGCATTTGGTTTGCCATTGCTACATCTTATAAATTCTGCTGATAAATATCCGCAAGCACTTATAATTTGCCCAACAAGAGAACTTTGCTTGCAAATTACAAATGACTTAAGTGATTTTAGAAAGCATATTAAAGGCATGAATGTAGAAGCCGTATATGGCGGTGCATCTATCGTAATGCAAATACGCAACCTAAAAAGAGGTGTGCAAGTAGTAGTAGCTACACCAGGTCGCCTGATAGACTTGATTGAAAGAAAAGCCATTGACTTGCAAAAAGTAAAATATGTAGTATTAGATGAAGCCGATGAAATGCTGAACATGGGCTTTAGAGATGACATTGATTTCGTTTTAAAGAACACTATCAATAGAGAAAGTATTTGGTTGTTTAGTGCAACAATGCCTGCTCAAGTTCGTGCTATTGCAAAAAACTTTATGACCAACCCAGAAGAAATAACGGTAGGTAAAAAGAATAGTGGCAATGTAAATATCGACCATCAATTTTTTGTAGCACCAGCTAATGCTCGTTTCGAATCTTTAAAAAGATTGATAGATTTTAACCCAGATATGTATGGTATTATTTTTACCAGAACAAAAATGGATGCACAAGATGTGTGTGAAAAGCTAAGTAAAGCAGGTTATGAAATTGAAGCATTGCATGGTGATTTATCGCAACAACAAAGGGATAGAGTAATGGCTAGGTTTCGTACCAAAGCATTGCAATTATTGATAGCTACCGATGTGGCGGCACGTGGTATAGATGTGGATGGTATAACGCATGTTATCAATTACGAATTGCCAGACGATATGGAAGTGTACACACATAGAAGTGGGCGTACAGGTCGTGCTGGTAAAACAGGAATTTGCCTAAGTATTTGCCATACAAGAGAAACTTTTAAAATAAGAAGTTTAGAGAAAATGGTAAATGCACAATTTCACAAAATGGATATACCTAGTGGTAGTGATGTTTGTAGAAAACAGTTTTTCTTTTTTATGGATAAGTTGATACAAACAGATATAAGCCATGGCGATTATGAAACGTACTTGCCAGACCTTATGGAAAAATTTGCTGATGTAACTAAAGAAGAAGTATTACAAAGAGTGGCAGCATTGGAGTTTGACCATTTTTTAAAATACTACCAAAATGCAGAAGACTTAAATGCTAAAGATGCAGGCAGAAGAGTAATAAATAATGACCGCAACAGCGACCGTGTATCTAGCAATAGAGATGGAAGCAGAAGTGAACGTAGTAGTTTTAACAGAAGAGATAATGGGTATACAAGATTGTTTATGAACCTTGGTACCAAAGATGGTTTTTACAAAGCAAGTATGTTACAATTTGTATTGGACGAAAGTAATCTTAACAAAGAGTCGCTTGGCAAAATAGACATTAGAGATATGAACACTTGGATAGAGTGTGATAGTGCAAGTGCTAGCCAAATGATAAAAGCATTAGATGGTAAGCGTTATAATAATCGAACAGTGCGTATGAATGAAGCAGACGGCGGTTTTAAACGCCCAACAGATGAAGGACAAAGCAGAGGCACAAGAGAAGTAGGTGCTGCACCAAGAGAAAGAAAAAGAACTTTTGGTCCACCAAAAGATAGAAGATAATAATTATAAAAAGCCTCGTACTTGTACGAGGCTTTTTTGTGGAAATTCATAATAATTTAATTTTTAGCAGCGATACTTATTCAAAAAAAAATTGAGTTGTATTTTTTAAAATAATATTGAATTTATTTTTTAAAACAATATACAGGCATCGAACTTACAGTTGATATTGGTATAGTGTCCCCTTTCCCATCTCTTTCATTATTATTAATGACAGAAAAAACACTTACAAAAACGGTTACTAATGTCCAACCGTTTTTAGACATATAGTTTAAAATTTCAGTACTTGAGTTAAACCCAGATTACGCATTAGGTAATTTCAAGAAATTAATTTTCGCTTGAAACTCAATCTTGAAAAAGGGTTCATAGAAATTTAGTACTTATACCCTGTTTTGTTTCAAATGCGTAATTTTATTTTAAGCATCATTTTTAACCAGACATTAAAAAAGAATAGAAAAAAATAAAATACTAAATAAATTAGAATTATATTTACTAAATAATTTAGCTTTGTAAAAATAATTTTATGGAAGTAGAAAACTTTTTTGGCAGCAGTTACACTGGTAGCAAGCGTTATACGCAGCATAATGTAGCCACCGCAAACGCTACTGGCTTTGGCGCAGCGGCAGATGATTATGCAGAACGAGGCATAGACCTCAATGAACAATTAATAAAAAATAAGCCCGCTACTTTTTTTATGAAAGTGAGTGGCAGCAGTATGGTAAACGCAGGTATTTTTAGTGGCGATGTGGTTATTGTAGATAAAAGCATAAAAGCTACTAATGGGAAAACGGTAATAGCTGTGGTGGATGGCGAAATGCTAATTCGCCGCTATGAGCAATCATTTAACAAACTTTTTTTAACGGCAGAGTCATCAAAAATTACAAAAATAGAAGTAAACGAAATGACTGATTTTAAAGTGTGGGGAGTCGTAACTTGTATTTTAAGGATGTTGTAATTTTTGTAAAAAAAATTTAGACATGGCTATTTTAAAAGAAATAAGAAAAAATTTACCATACATGAAAGCCATTATAGATTGTAACAGTTTTTATTGCTCCTGCGAAAGATTATTTAGACCAGAGCTTGATGATAAACCTGTGGTAGTACTTAGCAATAACGATGGATGCATAGTGTCTCGTACAGATGAAGCAAAGTTGCTAGGCGTAGCCATGGCAGGCCCATATTTTATGGCAAAACCAATTATTGAAAAATTTGGTGTAAGCACTTTTTCTTCTAACTATAATTTGTATGGCGACCTTAGCTGGCGGGTAATGGAAACATTGCGGGTAATGCTGGGCGAAGAAAACGTAGAAGTATACTCTGTAGATGAAGCTTTTTTAGACCTAAAAGGATTTGACAATAAAAATTATTTTGAGGTAGCATTGCACATACGAGAAGTAGTAGAATTATGGACGGGCATAAAAGTTTCTATAGGCGTAGCTCCCACAAAAGTTTTGTGCAAAGTAGCCAACCACCTTGCCAAAAAAAATAAAATAGCTACGCAATGTGTGGTGGTGTTAGATACAAAAGCAACCATAAACGACGCCCTACAAGCCACGCCAGTAAACGAAGTATGGGGTGTGGGTAGGCAGTACGCAGAAAAATTGAAAGAAATGAATGCTGTATATACTGCCTATGACCTATGTAAAAAATCAGAAGCTTGGGCACAAAAAAACCTTGGGGGTGTAATAGGCGCAAGGCTAATAAAAGAATTAAACGGTGAGCCTGCTAATGAAATGGCTAAGGAACAATTAACAGTAAAAAAAATGATAGCCTGCACACGCATGTTTGGGCAAACGGTAAATAATATTGAAGATATAAAGCAAGCCGTAGCCACCTACACAAGTCGTGCTGCAGAAAAACTTCGTCGCCAAAAAAGTGCCGCCACTACACTAAGTGTATTTGTACTTACAAAAGAGCCAACCAATGCAGGGCATTTTAGGCACGGCAATACCATAAGCCATTATACAGTATTGCCCATAGCTACTTGTGCTACCAATGAGCTTATAAAACCTGCACTAGAAATTGTAGATAAAATATTTGTAAAAGGTAAACGATATAAAAAAGCGGGTGTAATACTAAGCGGGCTTGTGCCAGACCAAACCATACAAGCCAACCTTTTTGTACCCGAAAAAAACAATAATAAACGCAAGCTAATGGATATGATAGACAATGTAAATTTTGCTATGCGAAACGATATATTAAAATTTGCATCAAGCGGCACAAAAAGAGATTGGAAAATGCGTGTAGAAATGCGCAGCCCACGCTACACCACAAGGTGGAACGAAATGTATGTGGTAAAATAATTTTTATAGAAACGTATAAAAATTTGGCAAAATAAAATTAAAATTTTGTGAGAAATTATAAAAAAAACTGCTTTTTACAGCAGTTTTTTGTAATTATTTTTTTCCGTATCCACCACGCCCTTCTGTACTGCCACTATTTTTTGGCCTACCAGTATTGCCACCACTTCTTTGTTGGCTTCCACCACTTCTTCCACCGCCACCCCCAGCGTTTGCTCCAAAGCTACGTTGTGCTCTTGGAGGTCTTGCTTGTTGTTTTGGCCTACCTTGTATACCATTAAACGTTACATGGTAAGGGTGGTTACTATTTACGGGTATTTGTTTTGCAATAAGTTTGTGTATATCTCTTAAACATTCTGTTTCCTCTGCTTCGCAAAATGAAAACGAAATACCACTTGCCCCTGCACGACCAGTACGACCAATACGATGCACATACGTTTCTGCAACATCTGGAAGCTCATAATTTATTACATGCGTAAGGTCATCTACATCTATACCACGGGCAGCAATATCAGTAGCTACTAATATACGGGTAGCTCTGCTTTTAAAATTACTCAAAGCTCGTTGCCTGTTATTTTGAGATTTATTGCCATGTATGGCTTCTGCAGTAATACCTAATTTTATTAAATCTTTTACCACTTTATCTGCACCATGTTTGGTGCGTGTAAATACCAGTGCTGTTTCAATAGATTTATCAGATAAAATAAATGCAAGCAAAGAAGCCTTATTTTGTTTTTCTACATAATATAAGGATTGTGTAATAGTATCTGCAGTAGATGAAACAGGTGTTACTTCAATTTTTTCAGGATTAGTAAGAGTACTATTTGCC
>JANXOQ010000358.1 GCA_025357775.1 Ferruginibacter sp.
TTAAGTACAAAATTTATTTTATTCCTTTTCATTATAAAAATAGCAGCGGGAGTAGTTGGAGGGCTTGTAAATCATTACATTTTTAACGATAATGCTGATGCATGCTATTATACTTATCAAAGTAAAGTAGAGTATAATAATTTAATTAACCATCCATTTATTTTTTTTACTGATAGCTTACCATCAGCATATAGCAATGGCATTGATGGTTTTTTTAGTACTTCCAACTCTTTTTGGAACGACCTGCGAAATAATATTTTAATAAAAACAATGGGCGTTCTAAATATTTTTAGCAATGGCAATTACTATATAAATAGTTTGTTTTTTAATTTTATTGCATTTTTGGGGCATACAGCTTTGTATCGAATTTTTAAAACCATTTATCCAAACCAAAAATGGAGTATTATTATTGGCTGCTTTTTACTACCATCGATGTTGTATTATAGCTCTATTATTGGTAAGGATATGATTGTGTTTACCGCATTATCAATTTTTTGCTATTGTATGTTTTTTGGGTTACAAAATAAATTTACAAAAAAAAGAATAACCTATTTATTTATATCATTTATAATAATACTTCTTCTTAGGAATTTTATAACAATTATTTTATTGCCTTGTGCCATTGGATGGTTTGTTAGCGAAAGATTTAACGTAAAACTTAGTAAATTATTTATAAGTTTTTTTGTATTAATTTTTGCATTAATATCATTTTCAACTTTTTTACCACAAAAATATAATCCTTTGCAGTTGGTAGTAAATAGGCAGCAATCTTTTTTTGCTCTTGGGTTTGCAAAGTCACAATTTCAAAATGATACATTGCAGCCTACAGTACAAAGTTTTATAAAATCTGCCCCTGCTGCTTTAAGGCATTCATTTCTATCGCCCTACCCTTCTGAGTTTGACAATATTTATTTAAATTGTTTTGCTTTAGAAATAATTTTATTTTTACTACTTCTTGTAATATCAATTATTTATCCAATAAAAAACCACACCAATAATTTTATAATATTTGGAATACTATTTACAAGTTTAATTTTTTTATTTACTGGCTATATTATTACCAACGCTGGCTCTATGGTACGGTATAGAAGTATTTATTTCCCTTTTTTAATTGTACCTATTTTATGCAGCATCAATTGGATAAATATTAAAAATAAACTTGTAAAAAAAGAAATAATATGAAATAACTTTTTATATTATTGTTATTGCTTAGCAATTTTTCTTCCAAGCAAGAGCAAGTTAAAATTTACCAACCCATTTTTGATAAAATTGAATTTGTTTTCAACATAAAAGAAACAATCAATAAAGAAATATGGAATACTTTTAAGGATAAAAAATTAATTAGAAAGTATACTCAATGGATAGCATTAAAAAAGGAGTCTTAAAATAGACTCCTTACGTTTTTTATTATAAGCTTTATAACCTTTGATTCTTTAACTTTCAGTTCTTCTAACAAACTTAAACTTTCCTACCCGACCGCTTCCATAATCTCATTCATACTAATACCACTATGGTTTTCATCATAAATACACTCACCGTTTTTTATAATAAGTACTTGTGGTGAAGCATGCTCTACACTAAAATCATCCGCTATTTTGGTAGAGATATTTCTGTGAGCAATAAGGTCTAGATAATTAAAATCTATATTACTTGGCTCATCAGCCCTTTCAAGCCTACTTTTTGCCATAGTACTTATAGAGCAGCGTGTACTATGTTTAAAAATAACCTGTGGTCTTTCACTAGATTTTTGTACGATTGCTTCTAAGCCAACTTCATCTTTAAGTTCTTTCCAGTTCATATTTTTATTTTATAATTCCTTCGGTACCCGGACAACCAGTTTTTTTACTAGCGCCACAGCTTGAAAACAACATTGTAAAACTTAACATTATCATAAAAACAATAAATAATTTTTTCATATTTGTTATATTTAAAACACAAATATAATTTATTTATTAAAAAAATTAGATACAAATTAAACTTATAATTTGCTTTATGTTAAAAGCTAATTCACTTCACATTTTCTCACCCAAATAATTCAATATATATTCTCTAGAAATGTGATTATGCAAGATTATTTATTACTTAATATTTTTTTATCTTTTAAAAAGTGTTATCGTATTTAAAATAAACATTGCATTTAGATTATAAAATTGTTAAAGTAACCCCTTGGGACACTTAGGGGGCTTTTTCCTTATCTTCGCAAAAATATTTTTAATATGAACCTTCACGAATATCAAGCAAAAGAATTATTAAAAAAATACAACGTACCAGTGCAAGAAGGTGTGGCTTGTAGTACAGTTGAAGAAGCAGAGGAAGCTTATCAATTTATTAACACTACTTACGATAGTAAATTTGCAGTAGTAAAAGCACAAATACATGCTGGCGGAAGAGGTAAAGGAAGCATTGTAGGTAAAGATCAACGAGGTGTTGCTGTTGCAAAAAGTGCAGAAAATGTAGCAACAATTGCTACTAATCTACTTGGTGAAACATTAGTAACCATACAAACAGGCGAAGCTGGTAAAGTAGTAAATAAAATATTAGTAGCGCAAGATGTTTATTATGATGGAGCAAACCCTGTAAAGGAATTTTATTTATCTATTTTATTAGACAGAACAAAAGGCGAAAATGTAATAATGTACAGCACCGAAGGCGGTATGAACATTGAAGATGTAGCACACGATACACCTGAGAAAATATTTAAAGAATGGGTACACCCAAGTGGTACTTTACTTGCATTTCAAGCAAGAAAAATTGCT
>JANXOQ010000010.1 GCA_025357775.1 Ferruginibacter sp.
TGCAAATAATGGATGTAATGGAATACCTGACGACAACAAGAAATCAAATTTTAAAACTAACCAATAAAGAAAGCGAACAATTATTTGTAAGCATTGGCAGCAGCGATAAGTTTAATAATATTTTACACTACCTCATAAAAAGTTTGCAGCAAATAAATCCGAGAGTAAAACTTTTTAAACAGTTGAGAGCATCGGTAATCGTTCATTGGCTAAAACTCTACAATCTGCGGCAGGTGCAGTATATGGCAGGGCATCGGTATGTAAGCAGCACCGAACAATTTTTAGTAAATGAGATGGATGGCATGATTGAGGACATAGAAAAATATCATCCAATTGGTTGAACAAAGCCCAGCAGTGGAATAAATTATCAACAACAACAAAAGCCCAACAGCCCACCCACAGGCACGGCTAACACCGCCAAAATACAGGGGCGGTGTCCGGTGTTGCAGTCAGTTTTTTTGTCATGGTTTTTGTAGCCGAAACACATTGCAGCACATTTATTTTTTTAAAAGACAAGAAAAAAATAAAAGAGCTGCAAGCCACAACACAGAACAAAAATCCACGCCAAAAAAACTGCCTGAAGCTAAATAACATAATGTGTGTTATAGTATTTTTTAGCCCTGCTTATACCTTCGGTATGCTCTGAAAAAAATCCTATAACTACATTATATTAAATAGCCAACACCGCCTCCTATCGTCGGTAGCCGTGAGAGCCAACGCTTCCAACAGCGGTGTGCAAAGCACTTTCTATTTTTATGCCTTCTCACTCCGTTCGGTCAAAGGCAAAGCCTGCGGCAGCTTTGCAGCTTCGCTATTTATTTATTTTTTTTTGATTGATGAAATCCAAAGCCGCCAAAGAAAATGGAATGTTGGGCTTGTAAAGCTGTCGCAGCCGCCGCAAGTTCTTTTATAATTTAAACAATCCGATGGCGGCTTTGACTTGCAAAAAAAATTTATTCAATTGCCCCATGAGCTTCGTTATAATTTATGGTTAATGCAGGGGCAATTAAATAAATTTTTTTCGCCAATGTTAGCCCTCTAATACTTTGAAGTATGGCTATATTATTTTTAAATCTTCTCCTACATATGCAAGCGTACACATGAGCAAAGGCAAGGGACACAGGCAGCAGCACCCAGCCAAGTGCATGATATGAGCAGGTGTACAGGCATGAACAAATACCTGTACATATATGCGACTGTACAAGAAAAATAATTTATATTTACAACTGTTAGGCTTTAGAAGTTCTTTGATTTTTTTCGGTACAGGTTCTAGAAAACAAGGTATCAGAATAAAAAATGAGGCTAAGATTATTTAGTCGGCGGTATGCTAATACCCGGAAGGAAATATGAAGCCAGTCCTACATCTAAG
>JANXOQ010000053.1 GCA_025357775.1 Ferruginibacter sp.
CTTCGACGTAGGTAAGTTGCCCGCTTTGTACGCCTTGCTTAATGCGGGCTTTATCGTTTTTAAAAGTGCTTGCTTTGCTAGCTGCTTGTGCTTCTTGTGTAAAAGATGTACCAGTTATTACACTAAATACTGCTACGGCTAAAATGGTTTTTGCTTTCATTTTTTTAATTTATTTTATAAAAATTATATTCATACTGTAATAAGTCTTTAAGTTTTGTAAAAAGTTTAAAATGGCACATTTTAAGAAATAATATTTGTATGAAATACTTTAAACTTTAAATCTTTAACAACTGAGTAGCCAATCTTATAAAAGTTGGTAATCCCTTATTAAATTTTATTTATAATCTAAAAAAGACTTTTTTAAACAAACAATAAATATTTTGATTGTAAATTTGTTTATTGAAATACATATTTTCCATATTTGCTATTAGCTGCGTTTTTATTGCTTGCACAAAAAATAGTTTTATAACCAGCGCAGATGCAAGGCTAAGCACCTCTGTAGATAGTGTAAAGTTTGATACTGTTTTTACGAGTTTAGGCTCTGTAACAAAATCATTTAAAATTTTAAATAATAATGACCAAAATCTTTTATTATCTAAGATTAAACTTGGAGGCGGTGTAAATTCGTCTTTTAAAATAAATATTAATGGAACTGCTACTACAGAAATAAACAATATTGAATTAGCTGCCAACGACAGCATATATGTATTTGTAACAGTAACGGTAAATCCAACAGTAGCCAACCTACCCTTTATTATAAGCGATAGTATTTTAATAGAATTTAATGGCAGAAATACCAAAGTGCAGCTAGAAGCTTTTGGGCAAAATGCAAACTTTATTCGCAACGGTATTGTGTTGTCTAATGTAAATTTTACAAACGTACTGCCATACGTTATACTTGGTGGGTTGCAAGTAGCCAGCACAGGCCGGCTTACAATAAATGCTGGTACAAAAATATACTGCCATGCCAATGCACCAATTTTAATAGATGGAAAACTAACATGCGATGGCACTAAAATGCAACCTATTATTTTTACTAGCGATAGGCTAGACGAACCTTATAGTAGTTTCCCAGCATCTTGGCCAGGCATATATTTTAGAGCTACAAGTAAAGATAATTTTTTACAATTTACAACTATAAAAAATGCATACCAAGCATTGGTGGTAGATGCACCTACTACAAATGCAAACCCAAAATTAATATTAAAACAATGTATTGTAGATAATGCTTTTGATGTGGGGTTACTTTTAACTAATACCAAAGTTGTTGCAGATAACTGCCTTATTAGTAACTGTGGTAGCGGGGTGTATGCTAGCTTTGGTGGTAATTATTCATTTACACATTGTACCATTGCATCTTACTCTAATAACTATGTGCTACATAAAAAACCAGCAGTTTTTGTAACAGATGCAAACGATAACTACCAAACAAATACTTTAAATGTAATGCTAAAAAATTGTATTGTATATGGCGATGCTGGCTTTGTAGAAAATGAAATACAAACTAGAAAAGTAGGGGGTAATTTTACACTAAACATTGACCATAGTTTATACCGAGCAGTTACAGCAGACCCTGCCAATGCTAGTATCGTTTTATCATTTAAAAATATTAACCCATCTTTTGATAGCATTGACAATCCAAAAAGAATATATGATTTTAGAATCACAAAGAATGCCGCTGCTATTGGCATTAACAAAGGCATTACAACTTCTCCATTGCTTTTAAAAGACTTGGATGATAATGATAGAAATATCGGCTTACCTGACATGGGTGCTTATGAAAAACCTTAGATTATTATAAAACGTAACTTTTCAAAAATAAAATGAAACAAATGATAACCTTAATTTTTGCTGCTGCACTAGTAAGTTGTGCTGGTCCTAATCATGATAACAAAACAAATAATATGGAAACAACAAACCCAAAGGATAGTGTGACCTCAATACATAGTTTTAGTGTAAAAGCTTTGGATGGTAGCAACATTAATTTTGCAGATTTTAAGGGCAAAAAAATATTGATTGTAAATACTGCTTCAGAATGTGGATATACACCACAGTACAAAGACTTAGAATTATTGTACGAAAAGTATAAAGGTAAATTAGTAATTGTTGGTTTCCCTGCAAACAACTTTGGTGGGCAAGAGCCTGGCACAAATACAGAAATAAAAACTTTTTGTACAAAAAATTATGGAGTTACTTTTCCTATGGCAGAAAAAGTGTCGGTAAAAGGTGATGATATGGCTGCTATATATCAGTGGCTTACAACCAAAGCTAAAAATGGTGTACTTGATGCAAGTATAAAATGGAATTTTAATAAATTTTTGCTAAATGAAAAAGGGGAAGTAATGGCAAAATTTGATAGTGGGACTAAGCCGATGGATGAAGAAATAACAGGAAAATTATAAAAGCGAATGTTTTTTATTTTATAAAAGCCAGTACAAAATTGTGCTGGCTTTGTAGTATTTTACAAAGCCCTTAATGCTAAAAATTCTTCCACCCCTCTTACGCCATTTTCAAATAATTCTCGCTTGCTTTTATAACTCATCTTTTTTATTTTAGCAGATACATTGCCATAGCTTATAAAAATTGTTCTTCCTTTTTCATTCTCTAAGTTTGGATATTTTCTTTCCATTGTTTCCATCATTAAATTTCCAAAGGCTGACATATAATCTTTAAAAGATTTTGGATTGTATTTTGGTATTTTATTAATGTTATTAAGATAATTTTTTATTTGCTCTGGACGCTCAAGTTTTATACCAATTGTTTGTTTATTAAAAACAAGGTCATTGCACAAAACTGGCTCTCCACCTACTTTACAGCTATCAAACATACTTATGGGATAATTACAAAGCATGCCACCATCTACATAATAATTTATATATTTATTTGTATCAGCTTTGTTTATTTTATGCATTGAATCATCTAAAGGAATGGGTGCAAAATATAAAGGAATTGTACTACTTATGCGCACAGCCGTAGCTAGCGATAAGTTTGGTGTGTTTTTGTAAGAAAAAATTTCTAATTGTTGCCTACTAATATTTGTACCAGTACAGTAAAGGTCTTTATATAAATTGCTTTCTATTTTCATTTGATGCAGCGCTGCAAAAGTTAAATTAGCATTACCTGTTTTTGCTAGTAACATATTTTCTAACCAATTTTCAAATTCATCCCCTTTATACAAACCAAACTTTCTTTTTACTCTTCTATATTTACCTAGCAAACCACCCTTGCCGTCATTAAATTTTTGATAGTGAATGCTCATCATTATGCTATCTATTTCTGTAGCATTATAACCAATACAAATCATTAAACCTGCAATAGCACCTGCTGAGGTACCTGCTACATTTTCTATTTTTTGCAAAATATTTTTTTCTTCTAATATTTTAAAAGCCCCTGCATACGCTATGCCCCTTACTCCACCACCTTCAAGCGCTAGGTTTTTAAATATTGGCTTTGCTTGACTAAAACATTTTATAGAAAATAATAATAATAGCACTATTCTCATTGTTGGATTTTTTTATAAACAAAGTAATCGTATTTGTAATAAAGTTATACAACTAAGTAACACTATAAAAAATTAGTTTATTTTTACTGCTTATCATCTATTTAACATGGCAACAGAAAAAGAACTAATCATTCAATTATTTTCAAAATATAACTCGGAAGAAATTACAGGTATAGACAAACTACCACAAAGTGGAGGTGAAAGGATATACTACAGGCTTACAACCCTCAAAACATCTTTTATAGCAACAGTAAGTAATAATGTAAAAGAAAACGAAACTTTTTTATACTTTACCAAACATTTTAAAAATGCGAAGGCACCCGTGCCCACAGTTTTTATTGAAAATGATGCTAAAACAATTTATATACAAGAAGATTTTGGTGATGCCTCTTTATTATCAATATTAGAAGAAAAAGGTTTTACAGAAGAGGTAAAGGTTTTATATAAAAAAACGCTTGAAGCCTTGGCAACACTACAAATAAAAGGAGATGAAAATTTAAATTATAAAAAATGTATTACAAGCAAAGAGTTTGGCAAACAAGCTATACTAAGTGATTTTTTATATTTTAAATATTATTTTTTGGACACTTTAAAAATACCATACGATAAGGAAAAATTAGGAGATGATTTAGATGCACTAAGTAATTATTTAAATCATGCTGATTTTAAATTTTTCCTTTACAGAGATTTTCAGAGTAGAAATGTAATTATAAAAAATGCTGTGCCATATTTTATAGACTATCAAGGTGGTATGCATGGTGCATTGCAATACGATGTAGCTTCTATGCTATGGCAAGCCAAGGCAGATTTACCAGACGTATGGAAAACAGAACTACTGCATTATTATATTGAATGTGCAGAAAAAGAATTGCAGCAAACTATTGATGTATCAAGGTTTGTGAGCCAGTACAATGGCTATGTACTTATTCGTTTGTTACAAGTATTAGGTGCGTATGGCTTTAGAGGTTTACTAGAAAGAAAAGCGCATTTTCTTACGAGCATTCCATTAGCATTAAAAAATTTAAAATCATTTTTGCAAAATAATAAATTGGGCATAAGTGTACCAGAGTTTGAAAGAGTGCTAGAATTAATAGTAGCAGATGAAGTAGTACATCGTTTTGAACCAATAAAAGCTACCGATGAAACTCAACTTGTAGTACACATTAAAAGTTTTTCATTTTTAAAAAGCGGTTATCCAAAAAATGAAAGTACCAATGGTGGGGGTTTTGTGTTTGATTGCAGAGGTATTTTAAACCCTGGCAGAATTGAGCAACATAAAAAAGAAACTGGAAGGGATAAACCCGTACAAGACTATCTTACAGAAAATACAAGGATGGATGAATATTTAACGGGTGTATTTAGCACTGTAGATATTTCTGTTGAAGACTATATAAAAAGAAACTTTGAAATACTAGAAGTAAACTTTGGCTGCACAGGCGGGCAGCATAGGAGCGTGTATGCAGCAGATGCACTTGCAAGGCATTTAAAAAATAAATATGCTGTAAAAACGATAGTAAAGCATGTGGAGCAAAATTTTGAATGATAGTTGTAAAAATTTCTATTAAAGAAAAGCAAAATTATAAATGAATTCTACACGTTTTTATTTATAATATTGCCCAATAGGAAGTTTAAAAATCCTAGATTTTTGAAAATCAACAAACTTCTTATTTTCATCTACATGAGTTTTTACCCAATTATCATAAGCCGCTGCATTTTCTGCTGCGGCAAAAAGCCACTGATTGTATGCTTCAAATAATCCTTCTCTAAGTAATTGTTGTTGGTAAATAAATAATTTGAAAGCAGGTTTATTATTTTTACTATACCATTCTAAAATAAACTTAGCCCTAATCATAGCTAATGAAGAGGTACTTATACCAGCACTCGCTTGGTCTGCTTGCTTATTCAGCGTTTCTACATAATTTTTTATAAAATTATTTTTTGTAACGGCATTTAAATCTGCATCATTAGGAATAAATAATTTTTTATATGTTTCTAAAATGAGTTGTTTCATTTCTTGTGTATTTTCACCAGCAGGATCCATATTCACAAATATTTCACCATAAATTATGCTCCATATTTTATCCGTATTATTAAAATAGTAGTACCGTGCAGCATTAAAATAGTTTTTGCTAAAAGATGGATCCATTTCAATTCCTTTTTCCCATGTTTTGATTGCATCTTTATTTTTATTAGCTAATTGTGCTTCTCCAAGTTCGTTGTATAAAGGTCCGCTATCTGGAAATTTTTTTATTCCTTTTTTAAAAACTTTTTCACTTTCGCTAGGTTGGCTTAGTTGCCCAAAAATTAATCCCGCAATATGAAAACATTGGTCATCTGCACGCTCATTATCTAGTAATGGTTTTATAATCTCAAGCGCTTTTTCATTGCTTTTTTGATAGTAATAACTCATAGCTAGGTCTTTTGTAGCTTCTAAATTAGTAGGGTCTTTTTGTATACATTTTGTGAGCACAAGCGATGCATTTGCAAAATCACTTTGGAGCATAAATATTTTGGCAGTTTCATGCAATTCTTTAGCAGTTTGTGCACACAAAGGTTGCAAATAACTAGTAAATATAATAGACAGTGCAGCTAATAATTTCTTCATCGTATTGTAAAGATAAAAAAGGGTAGCCAAATAGCACCCCAATATTTAGTTTATTAAATGTGTAAGTAATCCATCTCTTAATTTTGGTTCAAACCAAGTGCTTTTCGGTGGCATTACCTCTCCACTATCTGCTACTGCAAATAGTTGTTCAATACTCACTGGGTATAGGCTTATTGCCAATGCCATTTCGCCACTATCTACTCTTTTTTCCAATGCTTGCAATCCTCTTATACCACCCACAAAATCTATTCGCTTATCTGTACGTTGGTCTACAATATTTAAAATAGGCGTAAGAATATTTTCTTGCATAATGTTTACATCAAGCACACCCAATACATCTGTTTTAATAATATTTTTATCGGCTACTAGTTTATACCATTGCTTATTCATATACAATCCAAACTCATGTATTGTATTTGGTATTATGGCTTCAGTAGCTTTTCCTACCAAAAATTTTTCTTTAATTTTCTTTAAAAAATCTACCTCACTTAGCCCATTCAAATCTTTTACAACACGGTTATAATCCATTATGTACAACTGGCTTGCTGGGAATAATGTAGTAAGAAAAATATTGCAATCTACAGTAGCACTTAAACCAAACGCAGCCCTAACTTTTGCAGCAGAGGCAGCCCTGTGATGACCATCCGCTATGTAAGTAGCTGGAACATTTTCTTTAAATAAAATGGTTATTTTCTCAATCGTTTTTTCATCATTTACCACCCATATTTTATGCGCTATTCCATCATCTGCTAATATGCTATATTGAGGTGTTTTATCTGCTTTACATGTAGCTATAAGCGCATCTATTGCAGCTACATTTCTATATGCAATAAATACATTACCCGTTTGCGCACCAGTAGTTTTAATATGTGTTATACGATCAAGTTCTTTTTCTGGTCTTGTAAATTCATGTTTTTTTATAAGCCCTTTCTCATAATCATCTACAGAGCTGCCGCACACCAGCCCCGTTTGATTTCTACCATTCATCGTTAACTCATAAATATAATAGCATGGTTTATTTTCTTTAAATAAAATACCTCTACTAATAAATGCTGTTAAGTTTTCTTTAGCCTTTTCATACACTGCTTGGCTATGTACATCTATATCTTCAGGCAAGTCTATTTCGCTACGGGTTATGTGTAAAAAAGATTTTGAATTACCTAACGTTCCTTCTCTTGCTTCTGCTACACTCATTACATCATAAGGTTGTGATGCTACCTCTTTTGCATGTTCTACTTCAGGTCTTAATGCTGCAAACGGTGAAATTGTAATCATATTATAGATTTTAAAATAATAAGTTTTTAATCATAATACATTAAATGTGCGATTACCAAGCACTAAATAATGTATTACTTTTTTAATTATTTAGAAAGATTTTCAAAAAAATAATACTATTTAATTAATACTTTTTTTAACATACAGATTTAAATAATCAGTGTTTGTGAGTTTCACTCTTTTTTAAGAAAAATATTTGATCGAGATATTTTATAAATGTGTCAGATTAAAATAACTAATTAACTAACATCTCAATCTATTAATTATTACGCTCAAACTCTTTCATTAAATCAACCAACAGCTTTACGCTACTGAGAGGCATTGCATTGTAAAGAGATGCTCTAAAGCCACCTGCACTTCTGTGCCCTTTTATTCCAATAATATTATTGTCGTTTGCAAATTGTAAAAATGCTGCTTCTTTATTTTTATCATTCATTACAAATGTTACATTCATTTTACTTCTATCCTCTTTTTCTACAATGCCTGTAAATAAATTATTTCTATCTATTTCTGCATACAATAATGCCGCTTTTTCATTGTTTATTTTTTCTATTGCTTTTACGCCACCTAGTTTTTTTAACCACCTTAGCGTAAGCATGCAAGTATATACAGCAAATACTGGCGGCGTATTTAGCATACTCCCTTCTGCTATATGGTTGCGATAATCCATCATTGTTGGAATATTACGTTTTATTTTTCCAAGTATATTTTTATTTACTACAACTATTGTTACGCCAGCAGCACCAATATTTTTTTGTGCTCCTGCATATATCAAATCAAATGCATTAAAGTCTAATTCCCTGCTCAAAATATCGCTACTCATATCAGCAATAAGTGAATTTGATGTAACAGGAATTTTTTGCCATTGTGTACCGTAGATAGTATTATTAGTAGTTATGTGCAAGTATTTACAATCATTAGGAACTGCAAAATCTTTCGGCAAAAAGGTATACCCTTTTTCTTTAGATGAACATACAACTTCTGGCTTACCAAATAGTTTTGCTTCTTTTATTGCCTTTGCAGCCCACACACCTGTATCAGTGTAGGCAGCAATATCTTTTACATCTAGCAAGTTCATAGGTACTTGCATAAATTGTGTAGACGCACCACCATGCAAAAAAAGTACTTCATGGTTATCATCTAAATGCATAAGCTCTTTTATAAGCTGCCTTGCTTCTTGCATAATACCTTCAAATGCAGGTGTACGATGCCCATATTCTAAAATAGACAATCCTGAATTATCATAATTAAGCACAGCTACTGCGGCTTCTTCAAAAACTTCTGTAGGCAAAATAGATGGACCTGCATTAAAATTATATACCACATTTATTCATTTAGAGCAAGCGAAAATAAGAAAAATTTGGGTGATAGAGAATTGTAAATTGTACTGTAATGTTTTTTTAAAAATAAGGGTAATTTAAGAAGTTAGTTATTTTTATGTTACTTCCAAAAATCAATCACAGTTTTAAGTAGATTTTTGCTTAAAGCTTTTATTGCGAAGGCTTTTTCTAACGCTAATAAAACTTTAATTGGCAATAAAAGTCCTATTACCTCTGTACATCATAGTTTTTATTTTTTCATTAATTAATTTACTGTAATTATTTTTTGCATCTATTATTTATGCAATAATTCAAATTTTTACTGCAATAAACAAATATTAAAAATTAAAAAACTCACTCATGGATATAGATAATAGCTCTGATATTTTATACAATGTACGGCTAGGTCGGTTTTTAGAAAGAATTAATTTAACAATATTTATTTTTCAAATCACTACAAATATTTTTAATAGTATCTCCTAAAGATTGATACTTAAAATTAGGTAACATATTCAACAACTTGCTATTATCATACATTGTAGCAGCTAATGATGTTTTGGCTGTTTCTTTGGTAATCAGCGGCTCTTCGTTGGTAAATTTACTTTTTATTGCAGCAGCTCTCCATCCAATAGCAGCAAGTAGTGGAGTAATTTTTTTAGAAGGCAATTTTTTTCCAAAGCCCAATGCTATTCCTTTTAATATAGTTTCGTATGTGGCATTTTCTGCACTTACAATAAATTTTTCAGCGGTAATATCAGCATCCATTAATTGTATCATAATTTTTGCAACATCTTTCACATCTACAAAGCCATTGATGCCAGTTGTATAATAATTAAACCCGTCGTATACTTGTTTAAATAATTTTGTAGAGCCTTCATTCCAGTTGCCAGCACCTAAAATAATTGTTGGGTTTATTACAACTGCATTTAATCCCTCTGCTACGCCACGCCATACCTCTAGCTCTCCTAAGTATTTGCTATGTCCATACAAACTAGTAAGTAAATCATCATTCCAAGCTGTATTTTCTTTTATGTATGTACCAACCAATGCCCGCCCAAGTGCAGCTACAGAGCTTACATGTACTAGCTTTCGTACACCTGCATTTAAGCAAGCATTCACAACATTTGCAGTGCCTTCTACATTTATTTTATACAATTTTTGCGAATCTTTTGGGGCAAAAGATACAATAGCGGCGCAATGGAATACCTCTATTACATCTTGCATAGCATCTTCTAAAGCATACACATCTAATATATCGCATTTTATTTCAGAAAAATTTGGGTGGGCAGCTATTTGTAGACTAGTATTATTAAAAGTAGCTCTTACTTTTTTGCCATTAGCTAATAGTATTTTTATTAATGTACTACCTAGCAAACCAGCTCCACCTGTTACCAGTATCATGCAATAATTTTTGGTGAATAATCGTAAAATCCTTTGCCAGTCTTTTTACCAAGGTTTCCTTCTGTTACTTTTTTTGCTTGCATCTCCGAAGGTTTAAAACGAATAGCATTATCAAAAGCATGGTATACAGATTGTGAAACAGCATAGTTTATATCCAAACCTATTAAATCCATCAGCTTAAATGGTCCCATTTTAAAACCAGCATTTTCCATTAAAGCATCTACATCTTCAATTGAAATATTTTGCTCAGTCACTATTTTCATTGCTTCTAAATAATAATGCCTTGCTACTCTATTTACAATAAACCCTGGAGCATCTTTACAAATAACGGGAGTTTTATTAAGTTGTATACAAAGTTCATAAATGGTTTTTATAGTAGCTTCGCTTGTCAGTTCACCCGCCACTACTTCTACTAACTTCATTATATTGGCTGGGTTAAAAAAGTGCATGCCGCATACCCTTTTTGGATGTGGTATATTTTTTTGTATTTCAGTAATAGATAGCGAAGAGGTATTGCTAGCTAAAATTGTTTGGGTGCTATTAATTGCAGCAATATTTTTGTAAAGTGTTTCTTTAATATCTATATTTTCAATTATAGCTTCTATTATTAGCTCTCCAACACAATCATTGATTTTACTTGTAAATAAAATACTGTTTAAAAAAGTATCTTCTTCCACATCAGTTATTTTTTTTTTGCTTAGCAAAAATGCAAGGTTTTTCGTAATGCTACTTTTTGCAGTTTCAAGCCCTTTTTCGTTGGTATCAAAAAGTACTACTTTAAAGCCAGCTTGTGCTGCGGTAAGTGCTATACCACTACCCATTGTGCCAGCACCTGCTATGCAAATTTTTTTTACCATGTCATAAAAATAAGTCTAAATAATTGTTTCCGATTTTAAGGAATTTTATTTGATTATACACACCAAAAAGTAGGGTTACCAACCCTTTATACAACTTTTATTTACCCTGTTTTTTTTCCATTTCCATACATATCAATCACCGATTCTATACTATCTTTTAGTGCACAAGATGCTTCATCAAATAAATCGTCTTTTCCTTTTTTGGAAGCCTTGTTGCTATTAGAATTTTTTACCGTTTCTTTTATATTTTCTATTGTATCAAAATAAATTGGTATGGCTTTTTCGTAAAAATTATTAATGGCTTCTATTTCTATCAATACATCCTCATATTCTGCAAGTATGCTATTTATTTCTTTTATATTATCAGCAGTGTGTCTACGTGGTATTCTATCAAATAATGCTGTAAGTGCACTCGAAATATTCATGAGTTTTTTATTAAAGAGCAAATATATTTATAAAAACTAGTTTGTTGTAATTCTATTTCTTCATCAAACTATCCGCTTTATTTGTTAAAGTATCTATTTGTTTTAAATATATTTCTAAAAGTTTCGTACTTGGCAAGTTATTGGTTTGGTATTTTTCCATCATGGCCTATGTTGTTTTTATTTTTAAAAAACTGTACAAGTTTTTAAGGCTTATCATTTTAGTATGCATGCTTTCAATAAATTTTATGTGTGCAGCTTTTTTACATCTATATTCAATATCACTAGCCTAAAATATTTTTTCACTTAACAAGGTACCTTTTATCTTACTCAATTTTTCATTAGCTTAAGCAAAGAACCCTTCATTATTATCATTGTAAAAATTAAAATTTTCGGTGGAGTCATTTCCTTTATATGTCACTATTTGGCTCACTTATAATTTGTGGGGAGTTTATTGTTTTTTTGGATGCTATTTTTTTACAATTGTTTAAAAAATAAATATTTGTAATCAGGGTAATGAAGAAATACTTTTCAAACTCTTAGTTGAAAATGACTATAAAACGACAACCATCCACCTTCCTCAAAAACAAATTTTATTTATTGATTGTTTTTTTACCAAAAAGTATATTTTTGCATCGTATTAACTAAATATTACAAACATGTCAGACATTGCTACAAGAGTAAAAAAAATCATCGTTGATAAATTAGGTGTAGACGAAGCAGAAGTAACTACAGAAGCTTCTTTTACCAACGACCTAGGCGCAGATAGCTTAGATACCGTAGAACTTATCATGGAGTTTGAAAAAGAATTTAATATTTCTATCCCTGATGAACAAGCTGAAACCATCACTACTGTTGGGCAAGCTGTTTCTTACCTAGAGGCTAACGCTAAGTAATTTCTTTTAATACCGATAAAGTTTCTGCAATGGTTTAGTTACAATAATGTTTCTTTACTAATAGTTATTTTATCGGTATTTATTTTATACTATTTGTAAGTATATTTTTTTTAGAGCAATAAAACATTGATTTCACCTTTATAGCATACATCTTATGACTTTAAAACGAGTTGTAGTTACAGGTCTTGGTGCGCTAACTTCTATAGGCAAAACGGTTGAGGAGTACTGGCAAGCACTTACCGATGGGGTGAGTGGGTGCGATAATATTCAACAATTTGATGCATCAAAATTTAAAACAAGGTTTGCTTGTGAAGTAAAAGATTTTGACCCAACCCTTTACCTAGACCGCAAGGAAGCAAGAAAAATGGATAGGTTTACCCAATTTGCTATGATAGCTGCTGATGAAGCAGTAAAAGATGCAGGTATAACAACCGAAACCGCAAACCCTGATAGAGTAGGAGTAATATTTGCTAGCGGCATTGGCGGGCTTATTACTTTTCAAGAAGAAATAATGAACTTTGCTAGTGGCGACGGTACTCCTCGTTTTAATCCTTTTTTTATACCAAAAATGATATTGGATATTGCTGCTGGGCAAATATCTATGAAGCATGGTTTTAGAGGTCCTAACTATGCAGTAGTGAGTGCTTGCGCAAGTAGTACCAATGCTATTATTGATGCCTTTGATAATATACGACTTGGTAGAGCAGATGTAATAGTAACTGGCGGTAGCGAAGCAGTAATAAGTGCAGCAGGCTGTGGTGGTTTTAATGCTATGAAAGCCATGAGCGAAAGAAACGATGATCCTAAAACTGCTAGTAGACCTTTTGATAAAGATAGAGACGGTTTTGTAATGGGCGAAGGTGCTGGAGTATTAATTTTAGAAAGCCTTGAACATGCCCTTGCTCGTGGTGCAAAAATATATTGTGAAATAGCTGGAGGCGGTGCCACTGCTGATGCTCACCATATAACTGCCCCACACCCAGAGGGACTTGGTGCCAAAAATGTAATGAATGCTGCCCTTGCTGATGCAGGCATGCTACCTTCGGATATCGACTATATAAACGTACATGGTACTTCTACCCCATTGGGTGATATTGCCGAAACAAAAGCAATACTAAATGTGTTTGGCAGCCATGCATACAATATCAATATAAGTGCCACCAAAAGTATGACAGGGCACTGCCTTGGTGCTGCTGGTGCGCTAGAAGCACTTGCTTGTATACTAGCTGTTACAAAAGATGTAATTCCTCCTACCATTAATCATTTTACCGATGATCCTGAGCTTGACAATAAGCTAAACTTTACCTTCAACAAACCTCAATACAAAACCGTAAACGCTGCACTAAGCAATACATTTGGTTTTGGCGGGCACAATGCCAGTGTGATTGTGAAGAAATTTGTTGGGTAAATGTTTTAAATTATTAAAAACATACTACGAATTTTATTGTGTACTTTACTTCATTTGCCAAAAAAATCCCCACCATCTTTGGCAGGGATTTTCATTCACCTCAAAAAACTTATATTAATTAAATATTCCTACTAATAAATTACTAGGCTTTACGTTGTATTTATTATTATCATTATAATGATTTAAGCTTGCACTAATTTTCTTTTTTGCTTCTTCCAAAGAATCTTTGTATTTCTTTTCTTGTTTTTTAATTTCTAATCTCATAGAATCAAATTTAGTTGTGGTTGCTTTTTCGTCATAACGGTATGTTCCCGATTCGTCGTCATTATTGTCTCCCACATTGTTTTCATCTATCAAAATACCATTATCATTAATACGAATTCTTTGTTTTCCACTTTTTACATCTATGCCATCATCATTTATTTTTACTCCATTTTTTTTATAATTACTAGCAGGTTTACCATTTAGTGTATACAATCCATCCTTAGTCATCGTATACCATACACCAGTTTCCCAGCCCTGCTCTATATTTTCAAATACTAAATCATCATAAGAACTTGTTTGAAAACCTAAGCCGTTAAATTGTATTTGATTTAACCAACCAATATTATTTTGCACACGTATTTTTTTACCTACTGGTACATATATGGTTACAATTACACGCTGGTTGCGAAATTTATCTTTCGTGTTTACCATTACACCTCTATCTAAAATAAGCGAAGAGTCTTTTTGCTGAATATTAAAATTTATTAATGACGCTAAAGAATCAGCGTAGCTTACTTTTTTGCCGCAAGCATATTTTAACATAGATACTTTAAAGCTGTCATTAGAAGATTTCTCTATATTTACCTTTACATTTCTTACGGTTGCACTTTCATCATCATCAGACAAATCAAAAAAGTCGTTATCACCAAACCAACTTCTTGAGTAATTGATGCCTGATTTTGCATTGCTTATATCTAATGCATTTACATTTGGATCTAAAATTGCTACTTCATCAGTATTTAAATTGGAGTTATATTTAAAATCTTTAGAGATAGAGGCTAATAAAAAAATAACACATACCCAACCCACTACCCACATTGCTATAAAACTAAGGCGAAGCGTTTTACTACCTGTTTTTACTTTGGTTATTTTTCTTATAACCCAAGTAATGATACCTATAATAGGTACTAGTATAAAGAAAATTAAAGTACCCCAAGCCAGCGCATTTTGCCAACCACTGGTAAAAATAAAATCCTTTAATGGAAATATAGAAAACGATGCAATACCAGCTGCAAATAGGGTAACCACTAAAGAAAAACCTACAATTGCTAATATAAAATATACAAATCCTTTTACGATAAATAAAATAATATTTGCAAATACATTACCACCTCTTTTCCCAATTTTGGAAGCTTCTGCTCCAAAAACTTTTCCTTTTTCACCTGCAACTTCGCTTACCTCTTTACTGTATTTTTGTACCCTTTGCTGTATTCCTTTCATTTCTTCTACTACCGATTCTTTTATAGAATTCATATCTACTTTTTCACCCTTCATTTCTAATTTTTCAGCGGTAGTTTTTGCCTCTGGCAGTACAATCCATAAAATGATATAGATAAATAATGGCCCAGGGCTTAGGTTAAAAATATCAAAATCATGAAAGCCACTAAAATGCCTCCAATTGTTTCTAGAAAAAAGCGAAATCAAAGGCAATAAAAATATTATTCTTGGTATCCATACATTTATATCAAAGTAATTTGCAATACCACTTGCTACTCCACCTACATATTTTTCATCTACATCTCTATATAATTTTTTGCGACGACTTCCAATAACTGTTGTTGCGCTACTTGGTACAGCTATCCATAATATAATGTATGGTATAAAACCAATTCCAAAAGAAAAAAGTGCTATTAGGAAAACAACCCTCACAATGGCAATATCTACATCAAAATAATTAGCCACACCACTACAAACACCACCTACCAATTTATTATTTTCATCTCTAAACAATCTTTTTTTGCCGCTAGCATTAGTATGAGTTGATTGATTTTGGTTAGCATTTGTGCTATTTTGTTGTGTATTTGAAGCAGAAGATGGCTCAGCGTCGTCAAAATCTTCTGGACGACCAATGCTTTTAATAATTGCATTTACGTCATCATCTATAATACAGGTAGCCCCTGCTTTAATACGCTCTTGAAAAAGCTCGCCAATACGATTTTCTATATCGTTTATAATTTCGTCTTTGCCTTCTTCAGCATCAAAATGACGAGAAAGACTTTGGATATAACTTTTTAATATTTCATAAGCAGTTACTTCTATTGGTACTATTCTGCCCTGAAAGTTTATGTTTATCACTTGTTTCATAAAATTAATTTTATGTTGGTTATTGTTGTTGAGTTG
>JANXOQ010000057.1 GCA_025357775.1 Ferruginibacter sp.
CTCAAAAAGTGTAACAGATATTACTTCGATTGAATTGAATAAACTATTTGGTAAAAACAAAATCAAAATATTGGTGGGTTGTGCCCCATGTCAACCTTTTTCATCCTATACATTTAAGGATAAAGAAAAAGAAAATAGCAAATGGAAATTACTATATGAATTTGCAAGGCTTATAAAAGAAACTAAACCTGAAATAGTTTCAATGGAAAATGTAGCGCAATTATTAAATTTTAAGAAAGCTCCAGTTTTTGATGATTTTATTTCAGATTTAAAAAAGCAAGGATATTTTGTTTCTTATGAAGTTGTAAACTGCATTGATTATGGAATGCCACAAAATAGAAAAAGGCTTGTCCTACTTGCTTCTAAATTTTGTGAGATTAACCTAATTCCTAAAACACATAATTTGAGTAATTATGTAACGGTAAAAGATGCAATAGGAAAACTCAAAAAAATTGTAGATGGAGAACACTGTGAGAGCGACAAACTCCATTATGCTCGCAAATTGAGTCCCTTAAATAAAAAAAGAATTCAAAGTACACCATACGGTGGTAGTTGGAAAGACTGGAATGATGATTTGAAATTAGTTTGTCACAAAAAAGAATCTGGCAAATCTTACCCAAGCGTATATGGACGTATGATTTGGGAAAAGCCTTCTCCTACCATGACTACACATTGCACAGGATATGGAAACGGAAGATTTGGACACCCTGAGCAAGACAGAGCAATTTCATTACGTGAAGCCGCTTTATTACAAACCTTCCCAATGAACTATAAATTTTTTAGTGATGAAAATAATTTTTCATCTGTTATGATTTCTCGTCAACTGGGAAATGCAGTTCCAGTAAAATTAGGAGAAGTTATTGCGAAAAGTATTAAGGAACATTTAAAAAAATTCAGTAAATGATAGAGACAAAAGCAACTATTGAGGATGTAGAAAAACAAATACGTGAAATCCAAACAGATTATAATTATAGACTAGCAGAATTTACAATTGGAGAGTTGATGAAAAAATTTCAACAAAAAGACGAAGTTACAGTCTTAGAAGATAACGATATGTCTATATTGATTGTACCAAAATACCAAAGAGAATTTGTATGGCTTGAGCAAATGCAATCAGGATTTATTGAATCAATTTTTATGGGTATTCCTATTCAACCCCTGTTTGCTTTTGAATTGGACGATGAAGGAAACTTGGAATTATTGGATGGTGTTCAAAGGCTATCAACAATAAAGGCTTTTGTAAGTAATAATTTGGTCTTAAAAGATTTAGAAGAAATCACAACCTTGAATAATTTCAAATTCGACGATTTGGAAACGCCTAGAAAAAGGAAATTTTTGAATACGACACTTAAAGTATATATCATAAATGAAAATACTGATGAAGGAGTTAGGGCAGATATTTTTAGGAGATTAAATGAAACTGGTGAAAAAGCTGTTTCAGCGGAGGTTAGAAAAGGTAAATTTATAAACAATAAATTTTATGACTTTATTTTACAATGTACTAAAATTAAGTTATTCGAACAGCTTTTCAGTTCTGCTAGAGATAATGAAAAATTAAGGGGTGAAAAGGAAGAATTAATAACTAGATTTTTTGCTTACTCTGACAACTACCAAAAATTTACACATTCGGTTAAAGGCTTTCTTGATAATTACATAATTGAAACAGGTAAAATTTTTAATCAAGAATTTGCCAATTTAAAAAAGTTAGAATTAGAAAGAATGCTTCACTTTGTTGAAGTAAATATTCCTAATGGATTTAAAAAAACAGAAGGCTCTAAGTCAATTCCACGAGTGAGGTTTGAGGCAATTTCAATTGGTAGTAACCTTGCACTTAGAGAAAAGGAAATCATAAATCCAAATACTAAGTGGCTTGAATCTAATGAATTTAAACAAGTTACTACTTCTGATGCAGCGAACAACAAAAGTAAAGTGGTAGGAAGAATTGAATTTGTAAAAAACTGCTTAATTGGAGCGATTGAAATAAACAGTCTAAATTATGGAGATTAGAATAGAGTTTGAAAAACGAAAAACTGAAATAGAATTATATTTAGAAATTTTAAAAACAGCAAATTTCGATAAAGCTAAATTGACTGGTTATGATTTGGTAGAAGAAAAAATTACTGAATTGTTATTTGATGCTGAAAAGATTAAAATTTTAACTGCGAATACTTATTTGCTTGTTTATAACCTAGTTGAATCTACAATTTATAATTCTATTGTTTCGATATTTGATGCTATCACTGACAATGGAGTTAAATATTTTGAAATGATTCAAGAGGTACAAAAATATTGGTTAAACAATTTGTATAAGCATGATATAAATAAAAAGAAAGAAACAATCATAGACACTTTCATGAATATTGCCGTACAAATTTTTGAGAATACTATTAGTCTAGCCTCTAATGAAATTAATTATGGTGGTTCATTATATGCACAGACCATATTTGAGACTGCAAAATCTATGAAAATAGAGGTAGCTAATATTCATAGAATATATGATAGAAATTTGCATGGTTCAATTTTGATAGATATAAAGAAAAAAAGGAATTGGCTTGCACATGGTGAAAAAACGTTTTCCGAGGTTGGCAATAATGTTTCTTACCCTGAAATTGAAACTGCTAAAAATGCTGTAATTATTTTTTTGGAAGAATATATTAACTCAGTCGAAGCATATATTAATAATCAAAAGTATAAAGTAGCTATAACTTAAATAGCTGTTTAATATCATATAAAACACAGTCTCCGCTTATCTCTACCACATCATAAAGCTACATAAAAATTCTTCCGCCCAAGGGCTGGCGGATGGGAAGTAGTAGCCCACAGGAGGGAGGAACGACCGACGAGGACTACTACGGACAGCCGCAACCAAAGTTCAATAAAGCGCTTCTGCTTAATGCCCCCACCAAAACTGTACACAAAAGTTATAATTTTTTCTTCTCAGCTTTTGCTAAATATTTAATAAACATTTTTGTGATTATAGCTGCATATTTTTAAATTATATTGCAACAAAATAAACAATTAATTATGTGTGGAATTGTAGGTTATACAGGACCAAGGCAAGCGTACCCCATTATTTTAAAGGGGCTTAAAAGATTGGAATATAGAGGCTACGACAGCAGTGGCGTGGCTTTGCTGCACGATGGAAAACTTGATGTATACAAAAAGAAAGGTAAAGTAGCGGAGCTTGAGAAGAGCCTTGTGGGTGTAAATGTGAATGCGCATATTGGTATTGGGCACACTCGTTGGGCTACGCATGGCGAACCGAGCGATAGAAATAGCCACCCTCATAGAAGCAGCACGGGTAGGCTGAGCATGATACATAATGGTATTATTGAAAATTATTCGCAGCTAAAAAAAGAATTACTTAGCAAAAATTATACATTTTCTAGTGATACTGATACAGAAGTATTGCTCAATTTTATTGAAGACATACAGCAGAACAACCACTGCAGCCTGGAAGAAGCCCTGCGGATTGCTTTAAAAAGAGTGACCGGCGCTTACGTGATTGTATTAATAGATTCAGACAATCCTGACACATTGATTG
>JANXOQ010000067.1 GCA_025357775.1 Ferruginibacter sp.
ACAAAAAGTAAATTCTATTATAATAAAAATATTAAACGTATTAATAATAAATTTCAATACCCCAATTTTTCGGTAATCTCACTTGGTAACTTTGGTAATTTTCTTCTATCCATTAAAAAACTATTGAGTTGAGAAATTTCTTTAAAAATATAATGCTTATCCATAGAGCCTTGCAGATAACCTGCACCTGTACTGCCTCCGGTGCCTATACGAGTGCCTATCATACGGCGCACCATATTGATGTGTCTATACCGCCAGCTGCCTAGCTGGTTGTCTATTTCTAGCAATGTATCTAATAATTGAAAGGGTAGCTCTAGCATTGGGTAGCCCCTGTAAAGCATAATAAACAATGTACTTCTGCATGCCTCCGCACTTAGTGAACGTTCGATATTCTCTTCACTTGTAAAAAATAATTTTCTAAAATTATCTATATTCAATTTTTCTGCATCAGCTAACCCTTCTGCGTAAATATTTTCATAATCTTTCCAAAAAGGATGAATATTATTTATTGGATGGTTCGTTTCTACTGATGATGAGGGAGTATAATTTTTCCAAAGGTTATCATCTCTAAAAAAAGGCATTCGTTCTAGCCATTTATTTACCAAAGCCAAAATAGTATTACCTTGTTCAGCATCTTTTATAATATCAATATCTTTTTGGTGAAGTTGTGAGGTGTAATAATTTTGCCCATGCCTTTGTTCAAATTTTAAACCCAATTTAGCTTCTATTATTTTAAATTGATAACTCTGAAAACCAGATGCAGGGCGGAGCATATCTCTAAAATCTAAAAAGTCTAACGGTGTCATTGTTTCTAAAATATCTATTTGTTGCACCAATACTTTTAATATAGTAACTACTCTCTGCAAACGATGAACTACAGTTTGTAACTCCGCAGAATTATCGTCTATAGCTGTTTTACTCATTATGGTTATTACAGAATTTACTTCAAATAATATTTGCTTAAACCAAAGTTCATACGCTTGGTGTATAATTATAAAAAGCATTTCATCATGCGCTGGCTCATTGCCTTCTTTAAAACTTTCAGGGTGTTGTGCGTCTATAATTTTTTTTAATTCTAAATATTCGGAGTAGTCCATTTTTAGTTATTGGTTATTGACAAAATATTTTTTAAATAAAATATTAAAGTATTGAATATTTTTAAAGAGTTTTATAATGTTTTAACGTATAAGAATCGATGTTCCTTTTTCAAAAACAGCTTTATTTGTTTCCATGTTTGTGTATTCAAGTGTCCACACATAAGTGCCTGCATTTTGTTTTTCGCCTTTGTATTTGCCATCCCATTTTTGTTGCCAGTCTGTGCCTAAAAATAATCTGTTTCCAAACCGATCATACACACTAAATCGTAAGTTGGTGCTTTTATAAGCTTTTAGCGGATAGAGATAGTCATTTACCTTATCGCCATTAGGCGTAAATGCAGTAGGTACAGCAATAAAACAACTATATACTACTTTTACTTTTGCGCTTACGGTATCATTACAACCATAGTTGTTTGTAATAATAAGTTGTGGTATTGCATTATAATCTGACGAAGAATTAGGAGTGTATGTTTGTGGTAAAAGATTTTTATCAGCCGATAATGTACCGTTACCAAAAATCCATTGCCAAGCATTTATATTACCTACACTTGTGTTTTTAAAAGCAGCTGGGTTTGTTGGGCAGATAACTGGTGTTACTTCAAAGCCCGCTTTTAAATAATTATCAAAAATAATTGGCTTAGATGCTGTAGCAGTGCATACTCCATTTGTTACAATAAGCGTGGTAATTTTAGGTTCAAAGTTTGTGTAAGTAATTACAGGATTTTGTAAGGTACTATTTGGAGCAGAGCCAAAGGTCCAAGTCCAATTGGTTACACTATTGCTTGGGTAGGTATAATTGATTGTATTTATTTTACAGGCATAATTTATAATAAAATTAAAATCTGCATTCACGGTATCCTTTATTTCAAAAGCCACATCATCTGGTAATGGAGTTTGCACATCACATTCATCAAAAATAGTATTGCCATCTGTTCCAGTTTTTAAGTTTACAAAAAAAGTACCCCCTACTTGCATAGGTGCAGACAGTTTTAATACAATTTTATTACTAACGCCTCTTGTACAAATTACACTAGCACTTATAATCGTTACTGGATAAGGGCCTGTAATAAAAAAATCGGTACCACCCGGTTCTATTGTACTACATTTTATTCCTTTTTTAAAAATTAACACAAGGCTATCTGGTGCACATTTTGGAGTAGTAAGGCTATCCATTGGTGTAGGAAACAGTGGAAAAACCGTAAAACTTTGTGCCTCACCAATTGGTATTTCTCTGTCACAATTATCTTTTAATGTATTACCATCTATACCATTTTTTACTTTTACAGTGTAAGTACCTACGCTAAGTGGTGCTGCCATAAAAATAGAAAGCGAATCAAAATCAAAGCCCCCACTACACTCATCTGCCAAGGCAGAAATAGGATTTAAAATATTGCCTAAAGGGCCTATTACTGTAAAGTCAGAACCATCAGTAGCGATACTATTGCATTTCATTTTTTTATTTAATTTTATGCGTATTTCTGTACCATCGCAAGGTGCTTTTGCTAAAAGTAAATGTGGTTCTAAAGGGTCAGTAATAACTGCAGACCCACCTCCAAATGAAAGTGAATAACCGCTTTGGGTATTGTCAAAATGAACAATTAATAATAAATAATTATGACCAACAACCAAGTTAGGGGATGCAGCAAAAGTTGGTTTATTATCGGCAGGGGAAGAACCACATTCAATACCAGCCACTCCTGTTGCAGATGCACCAGTATTACCATAAGTGCCTGCCCAGTTGCCCGTTACTATATTATTCGGATTAGCAAATACATCACTAGGGTTTATGCCTGTTACATCATATAATTGCCAATCATAATCATCACTAGGAGTATTAGGTTTTATTAAAAAAGATAAAGTGCCAGATTGATAGCAAGTAAATTTGTACCAAAAAGAATTTTTATTATCGTAGCTAGAGCCGCCACCAACTGTACAACCTGGTACAAATAAACCAGGTCCGGAGCAAATAGGCACTATAAGCTGCTGAAAACTAGTAGTACCACATACAGGAAAAGCAGTATTAGGATTTTGACCTAATGCAGTACATTGTGCGCTTACGTTTTGAGTATTTATTGAGCCTATTACAAGAAGAAAAAGAAAATTAATAAATTTCATAGAACTTTTATATTTTTTGTAAGTGTTCAAAATTGTCAACTTTACTGCTTGAATATTAATGTTAGATTTAAAATGCAAAATTTATGCTAGCTTTTTCCGTGAATTCTATTCACATATTTACCAATCATATCAAATTCAATATTAACTTTATCACCTAGCTGTAGTGCATGTATGTTAGTATGCTCAAAAGTGTAAGGTATAATTGCTACCATAAAACTTGTTTTCGTTACATTAAATATAGTAAGGCTAATACCGTTTAAAGAAATAGACCCTTTCTCTATTATGAGTGTAGCAAATTTCTCCTCTATTTCTATTTTATATTCCCAACTTCCATTTTTTTCTTCGTAGTTTATACATCTGCCCACTGTATCCACATGCCCTTGTACAATATGTCCGTCTAGTCTTCCATCAAATCGTAAGCACCGCTCTAAATTTATAATTGTTCCAATTTTCCATGTGTCCAAGTTTGTTTTTTTTAATGTTTCCTCAATAGCGGTTACTTTATACGTTTCGCCATTTATAGCTTCCACCGTAAGGCAAACCCCATTATGACTCACACTTTGATCAACTTTTAGCACTTGAGCCATGGTTGTGTTTATAGTAAGCTGTACGTTTGTTTTGCTTACTGTTACTTCTTTTACCGTACCTAATTTTTCTATTATTCCTGTAAACATTGTGCAAATTTCGGAAAATGTTTGTTACATTCTTTTTAACTCAAAAATAAACATTGCGATGACTAAAATTGAATTATCAAATAAAATTTTGATTTATCCTTTGAAGTAAACATTGTACTGACCTTAGCTACTTAGTAAGTGTCCACAAAAAATGCTTGTATATAAAATATCTAAAACGGGCTACTTTTGTGAAAAAGGAAAACCTACACCTTAAATATTTGAACAGTAAAATCAAATATTGGCTACAGAATAAACTAGTGACTGACCTAGAGTTGTAGAGGCTTAAAATGATGTGCATTTAGCCCGAACCTTAACTCAGTATGAAATTGTGGAATTACAAATTTGAAGTACTTATAAATTTTTATGTTGCAAGATTAATAAATTGATTAAAGTTGGTTGTCAATGGTTTATAATATTTGCTAGATTATTTAACCGCAAAGGCGCAGAGGATACAACCTCTAAAGACATAACGTAAAGTGTACAATTAAGTAAATAGTTAAATTTCTCTTTTTTTTCTTTACGAAACACTTTGCGGTTTTTGCTGTAAAAATCAAAAAAAAATTGTCCCCCTTTGCGAAACCTTAGCCATTTTTGGCGATAGAATCAAAAAACTTTGTTTCTTTCCTGTTTTTATTTCTTCTTTTCAAATATTTTTCTATCTTTACATTTTAAATCATTAAAAGTAGTACAATACAATGTTAATAATAGATTCTAAAGATTGCGAAAACATAGACAAAGCTCTTAAAAAGTACAAAAAGAAATTTGAAAAGAGTAAAACTTTACTACAGTTAAGAGAAAGGCAAGCTTTTACAAAGCCCTCTATACGTCGCCGTATGGAAGTAAAAAAGGCAGTTTATATACAGCAAATGAATGACGGTAAATTCGATTAATATTTTTTAAATAATTTTAAAGACTGATGAGAAGTTATAACTAATTTTATCATCAGTTTTTTTATGCAGCAAACTTTCTCACAATATCAAGAACAATATCTAAATCATATCCGTTTTCAAAAACGGTATAGTTCACACACCATTGTCTCCTACGAAAATGATTTATCCGCTTTTTCAAATTTTCTTTGTAAAGAATACGAATCTCCAAGCATCAACAAAATAAAGACAACTTATGTAAGAACATGGTTGGCAGATTTAAAAGAAAAGGATATCAGTTCTAAAAGTATTAATAGAAAAATTTCTTCCTTACGTTCTTTTTTTACATATTTATTAAAAAATGAAATAGTAAAGTTAAATCCTGTAACGACAATCATTTCCCCCAAAATGCCAAAACGTTTACCTCAGTTTGTAGAGGAAAAGGATGTATACAATCTTTTAGGCGAAACTAATTTCTCAGAAGGATTTAAAGGCTTAACCGAAAAATTATTACTTGAAATATTGTACAACACTGGTACAAGAAAAGCAGAATTAATAAATCTTAGAGAATATAATATTGATAACAGTAATAGCAATATAAAAGTACAAGGAAAAGGAAATAAAGAACGAATTATACCAATAAGTAAACAGCTTAAAGAAGAAATAAAATTTTATATAACCGAAAAAAGGCGATTGATTGGAAGAGATGAAGCCAACTTTTTATTAGTTTCAGAAAAAGGAAAGCCACTAGACCCCAAATATGTGTACAATATCGCAAAAAAATACTTAACTCAGGTGACCACAGTCAGTAAAAAAAGTCCACATATATTACGACATAGTTTTGCTACACATCTTATGAATAATGGTGCAGATATTAATGCTGTAAAAGAATTATTGGGGCATAGTAGCCTAGCCGCAACACAAATTTATACGCATAACAGCATAGAAAAATTAAAAGATGTTTATAAAAATGCTCATCCAAAGGCGTAAAATAAATATTTAGATAATTTTTTGTAACTTATTAAACCACACCTAAAGTTTATTTGGAAAAAAAATAATAATTTCCTAACTTGTACTATAAAATTGTCGATTGAAATATTTCGTTTGCCTATGAGATGAAAGTTTACCTAATTTATTTTTATTTATTCATTAAAAAAAACGGTTATGAACGTAAACATTCAAACAGTGCACTTTGATGCAGACTCTAAACTAGTAGACCATATAAATGCTAAGATTGTGAAAATAAGCCAGTTTCATGATAGGGTTACAAAAGTAGATGTGTTTTTAAAATTAGATAATATTGTACACCAAATAAAAGATAAAATAGCAGAAATAAAAGTGCATATACCAGGACATGATTTATTTGTAAAGCAATCTTCTAAGTCTTTTGAAGAAAGTTTTGATGGAGCTTTAGATGCAGTGATAACACAAATAAAAAAGAAAAAAGAAAAACAAGGCGCTTAATAAAATACATTACAAAAGCTCACTTTTAAAAAAGTGAGCTTTTGTAATTTTAAATTATTTATTTCAAAATTTTTTTACAAATAAAATTCTCTTACATTTGCATTCCGAAAAATATGGACGTTGTGTTCTGTTTTTCTCGTTTTTTAATATTAGCCGAAATAGCTCAGTTGGTAGAGCAACTGATTTGTAATCAGTAGGTCGCTGGTTCGACTCCAGTTTTCGGCTCATTAAAACCTTATTTAATTATGAAGTTTTGATTTTGGTTCAAAGTCTTGGTACTTGTATCTAATCTTGATACTCATATCTAAAATCTTGATACTAAAAAAACGGGCAGATGGCCGAGTGGTTAAAGGCGACAGACTGTAAATCTGTTCTCTTCGGAGTACGTAGGTTCGAAACCTACTCTGCCCACAGTTCTTTGAGTTATTAATTAAAGTAATTTAATTAATAATCGATTAGCGGAAGTAGCTCATTTGGTAGAGCGGTAGCCTTCCAAGCTTCAGGTGGCCAGTTCGAGCCTGGTCTTCCGCTCATTTGCAGTTGATAAATGTAGAGTACATTTATCAACTGCTTGTTTTTTTCTACCAAAAGCCGTCGTAGCTCAGGGGTAGAGCACTTCCTTGGTAGGGAAGGGGTCATGAGTTCGATTCTCATTGATGGCTCAAATGCATTTAGGTTTTATTAATAAAAATTAAATATATTAAAATAACAGTCTATGGTTAACAGACTTTAACTGAAACCTACATTTCAAAACAAATAATAAAAAAAAAACAATGGCAAAAGAATCATTCAAGAGGGATAAACCCCATCTTAACGTAGGTACAATAGGTCACGTGGATCATGGAAAAACTACGCTTACAGCCGCTATAACCGATGTTTTGTCACAAAAAGGTTTAGCGCAAAAGAAAAATTATGACGATATTGATGGTGCACCAGAAGAAAAAGAAAGAGGTATCACAATTAATACTGCTCACGTAGAGTATGAAACAGTTGGTCGCCACTATGCCCACGTAGATTGTCCAGGTCACGCCGATTATGTAAAGAACATGATTACTGGTGCTGCTCAAATGGATGGTGCAATACTAGTAGTAGCCGCTACTGATGGTCCAATGCCACAGACAAAAGAGCATATCTTGCTTGCTCGTCAGGTAGGTGTTCCTCAGTTAGTTGTGTTTATGAACAAAGTAGATTTAGTTGACGATCCAGAATTACTTGAATTAGTAGAAATGGAAGTTCGTGAATTGCTTACTGCTTATGGCTTTGATGGTGATAACACTCCAATAATACAAGGTTCTGCAACTGGCGCATTAGCTGGTGAGCAAAAATGGATGGATAAAGTAACTGAATTAATGGATGCTGTAGATAGTTATATCCCAGTTCCTCCACGTTTAGTTGACTTACCTTTCTTGATGTCTGTAGAAGATGTATTCTCTATTACTGGTCGTGGTACTGTTGCTACCGGTCGTATTGAAAGAGGTCGTATTAAAGTAGGTGAAGCTATCGAAATCGTTGGTTTGATGGAAAAAGCATTAACTTCTACTTGTACAGGTGTTGAAATGTTTAAAAAATTGCTTGACGAAGGTGAAGCTGGAGACAATGCAGGGCTTTTATTACGTGGTATTGAGAAAACTCAAATACGTCGTGGTATGGTACTTTGTAAGCCAGGTTCTATTACTCCACATACTGAATTTAAAGGTGAGGTTTATGTTCTTTCCAAAGAAGAAGGTGGACGTCATACTCCTTTCTTTAACAAATACCGTCCTCAGTTTTATTTCCGTACTACGGATGTAACTGGAGAAGTTACTTTGAACGAAGGAACTGAAATGATTATGCCAGGTGATAACACTAACTTTACTGTAAAACTTATTCAACCTATCGCAATGGAGAAAGGTCTTAAGTTTGCAATACGTGAAGGTGGTCGTACAGTAGGTGCTGGTCAGGTTACTGATATTATTAAGTAATAACTTAGAACAACAAAATACAACAAAGTACCTTTGGTTTGTTACCTTTGGTACTTTGTTGTTAAAAATAGTTTGTAAAAAAGTTTGTTTTACATCTTACTTTTTTAATGTTCTTTAAAATATTGAAGTCTTTTAAATCCTTAATTTAGTAGGGTTTAATAAGCCTTTTTTTGCGGGCATGGTGCAACGGTTAGCATACGGGTCTCCAACACCCTTGATCTGGGTTCGAATCCTAGTGCCCGTGCAAAAAATAGCTTGTGTGCTTATTTGATAATTTGCTAAGAAATATTAGCGGTATCCAATTAGCTCATTGGCGTATTATCTAATTAGCAAATTAATTTTATGAATAAATTTACAGAATTTTTAAAAGAATCTTACCAAGAATTAACGGAAAGAGTAAGCTGGCCTAAATGGGAACAACTTACACAATCTACTGTTATTGTTTTAGGTGCTACTTTATTTATTACCTTAATAGTAGGAATAATGGATTTTGTAGCTAACAATTCAATGAAATTTATTTACACGCTATTTAAGTAATTATGGAAGAAATAATAACAGCTGAAATAGCAGTATCTGCAATTGAAAAAGCTGCAAAGGAAAATAAATGGTATGTTTTACGTGTAGTAAGTGGTAAGGAGCGTAAAATAAAAGAATACCTTGATAAAGATATTATCCGCAATGGTTGGGATAAAATAATTATACAGATATTTTTACCAGTAGAAAAAGTTTATAAAGTAGCTAATGGAAAAAAGGTAATGCGTGAGCGTAATTTTTACCCAGGCTACATTATGATAGAAGTAGCTGATGGAAAGTTAACTGACGACATTATACAGCATGTAAGTGGAATTAGCAATGTAATGCATTTTCTTACTGATGGCAAAGGCTCTAAAGGAAATATTATTTCTCTAAGAAAGGCCGAGGTAAATAAGATGCTAGGTAGAGTAGATGAAATGACTGATGCAGGTGGAGTAACAATGAATGAACCATTTATTATTGGTGAGACTATTAAGATTATAGATGGACCATTTAATGACTTTAGCGGTGTTATAGAAGAAGTGAACGATGAGAAGAAAAAACTAAAAGTACAAGTAAAGATATTTGGAAGAGCCACACCTGTGGAGCTGAGTTATATGCAGGTAGAAAAGATAGCATAGTTAAAATTAAAGTAAATAAAAAAGCTGCATATTTTGCAGCTTTTTTATTTACTTTAATTATGTAAAATATTAAGAATGAAAAAATTCCATTTTTAATATTTTTTTGTAAAACATTGTTGATAAAAATTTTATAAAAGCTAAAAAAAAATGTACATTTT
>JANXOQ010000089.1 GCA_025357775.1 Ferruginibacter sp.
TTATTTTTTCAAATACTAACTTGAGTGCACAAATATTTTATAAACTAAAAATTTATTTTTATGAAAAGAAATTTATCGCTCAAAATGACTACAGCAGCACTACTTTTTTCTATTGCTTTAAATGCACAAGAAGTAGAAAAAGGTATGTCTGGTATGTATCCTGCATCGATTGATTTTAAAAATGCTCCACAAAAATTTGAAAAAGGCAAAGTTATCCTTACTGACGAAAATGGGAAATCTACTGGCGCAGTTGATGCAATACTAGTGCGTGCAGACAATGATAACATTGGCTTTACACACCTTCGTTATCAACAAACTTATTTAGGCTTGCCTATTGAACATGCAACCTATGTGGTACATGTAAAAGATGGAGCAGTATTTTCTGAAAATGGAAAATGGATAAAAGATTTTCCATCTACCCTTGGTCGTACAGCAATGATTTTAAAAGAAACTGCATTGGCAGCCGCTACCGGCGAAATAGGTGCACAATTATATAAATGGCAAGTGCCAATCGACGAAGCATTTATTAAGCAAGAACAAAATAATGCTGCTGCTACATATTTGCCAAAAGCAGAATTAGTATATTTTAGTGGAGAGAATGATGTAATACCAGCTGCGCTTAGGTTAGCTTACAAATTAGATATATATGCTGCATATCCTGTAAGTCGTACCATCGTTTTTGTAGACGCAAACGATGGTTCTATTTTAGCTAAAAGGGAAATGATACATAGCACAAATGCTCCTGGTACAGCTGTTACAGCATTTAGTAGTACACAAAGTATAACTACCGACCAAGTAACTACTACTTCATTTCGTTTAAGAGAAACAGGGAGAGGAAATGGTATTCAAACTTTTAATATGACGGGTGCTGGTGCAAGCTATACTGCCGCTACAGATTTTACTGATACTGATAATAATTGGAATAACGTAAATGCTGCTAAAGACCAATATGCAACTGATGCACATTGGGGTGCAGAAAAAACGTATGATTATTATTTTACAAGATATAATAGAAATAGTGTAGATAATGCTGGTCTTGCATTAAAAAGTTATGTACATACAAGCCTTATTGCACAAGGTTATCCCGATAATGTAAATGCATTTTGGGATGGAACAAAAATGAGTTATGGGGATGGAAATGCTACCTACAAACCATTAACTGCATTAGACATTGCAGGGCATGAAATAACACATGCTGTTACACAATTTTCTTCTAACCTTACTTACAGCTCCGAAAGTGGTGCAATGAATGAAGGGTTTAGCGATATTTTTGGTACTGCAATAGAATTTTATGCTCGTTCTGCAAGAGCAAATTGGACAATTGGAGAAGATATTGGTGCATCTTTTAGAAGCATGGCAAGCCCAAAATTATTTAGCCAACCTGATACATATAAAGGTACAAACTGGTACACTGGTACAGCAGATAATGGTGGTGTGCATACTAATAGTGGTGTATTAAATAAGTGGTTTTATTTATTATCAGTAGGGGGAAGTGGCACTAATGATAAAGGCACAGTATATAATGTAACAGGAATAAACATTGATAAAGCAGGGGCTATAGCATATCGTTTAAATACTTTTTATTTAATTTCTACATCTAATTATGCTGATGCAAGAACAAAAGGTATAAAAGCTGCTGAAGATTTATATGGTGTAGGCAGTGTAGAAGCAATACAAACTGCTAATGCATGGACAGCGGTTGGTGTTGGTGCTACTGTAACGCCACCTTCATGTACAGATAACTACGAAGCAAACGAAACAAAATCTGCGGCAAAAGCTATTGTAATTAATACAGATTTAACTGCAAAAATTAGTACTTCAACTGATAAAGATTGGTACACTTTTACAACTACTACGGCTGCACCAAAAGTAAAAATAGATGTTACAAATTTACCTGCTGACTATGATGTGTTGTTGTACAATAGTGCAGGTACTCAAATTGGCTCGTCTGCCCAAGGTGGTACAACTGCAGAAAGTATTAAATACAATACTGCTACTGCAAGCGCTACTTATTTTTTACAAGTATTTGGATATGCTGGTGCAAATAGTACTACTTGCTATACTTTCCGTGCATCTACAAGTGGTGTAAATTTTGTAACAGGAGCTAATACAAATAATATAGCTGCATTTAAAGTAGCTGAGGAAAATGTACAATTTTCTGTTTACCCAAGCCCAGTAGCTAAAGGTGAAAATGTTACCATTCAGTTTACTGAAACATTTGCTGTAGCTAAGCAAATTATTATTACTGATTTAATGGGAAGGCAAGTATACAAACAAAATGTAAACGCTGTTAAAGGCAGAAATATTTTGAATTTAAAAATACCACAACTAAATGCAGGTACATACTTCATTAAACTTGATGAAAGTAATATTAGAAAAATAGCAGTGTTGTAATTTTTATTTTTTCTTTTTGAT
>JANXOQ010000092.1 GCA_025357775.1 Ferruginibacter sp.
AAAGAGAAAAAAATTGTGATTTACAAGTAATTAATTTTAACTACAATGAAATATTGTATGCACAAGTGCTACTAAAAATTGCTAAAAATGAATGTATAATAAAAAACTTTCAATTGGGTGCTTTATCAAAGTCTTCTCAGCTTTTGCAGAGAATATTGTTTTTTACTTGTAATAAAAATATGTTGTTTAAAAAATACCCCACTGGATTTTTAGGATTTATAATATTTCCTTTATTTCTTTTTGCAATATTATTTTTAATGCCACAGCAAAAGAAAAATATTGCTAATAATATTGTTAAAATTACCCTACCTAAGCATATAAATACTAAAAAAATTAATTTACCTATTTTTAAAGCAATAGAGAATAAATATGTTAAAATGTCAAATAATAAAACGACAATAAAACAAATAAAAATAGTTGCAAAGCCAATAAAACCTTTATCTAGCGAAGATGTTTATGAAAAAGTATTGCCAATACAACATGATGATATTTATAAATTAGTTTCTTGCAACGAAACGCAACCTGATAGTGCTAAAGAACTTTTATATAATGTTGAAACCACCCAAGGTAAAATGACAAAATCATTTAAAATGTATAAAGTAAATGGAAAATGGATATTACAACCTCAATGGATAATTGTTGAAAAAAATGTAGATACTACTAACAATATTTTCAAAAAGGAAGTTATGTATTTGGAAGAAGATTCAATACAATAATTTTACAAGTATATCATACAATAGGAACTTAATTTTTATATATTTTTTTGTGCGAATTTTATTTTAAAACATTGTAACGTTTTATTTTTATTGAGCTTGCTTGCGCATCTCTTTGCACTCTGCCTATACCTTTACTATAAAAATTATTTAGTTGCACACTATTTGTTGGTAGGTTCGCAGCGGTCGCATATTGCTGTGGTATACTTATTATTTGTTTTACTTCAAAAGTATTTGCATAATCTTTTGATAAAATATTTTTTGTAATATCTTTTTGTAAAATAGTATAATTAAAAGATACTGGTACAGGAATATTGAAACCATTGTAAGGAACTGTAACCGTAGTAGAATCTTTCCACATTGTATTTATGGTCACATTATCTAATAGCACAGTTTGTAAAATAGGGGGAATAGCTACACCTTGAAAGGTATTGTTATAACTAATTTCTGTAATTACATTAGCTGAAAAGTTTGTAAAATAAGTAGCAGCTAAAGATGGTTTATTTGATTGTAGTTTTCTAAAAGTTTTGCCGCTTATAGCTGTATCTTTTATTACTGTATAGGTAAAACTATCTATAACCGCTGGTGTGCCTGTAGTTGTTTCAAAAGTAAAGGTAGAACCATTTGTAAAAGGTGCATAATCACTAGTACCTGCAGGCCATTGGTAGCCTGTGGGAGTAGGTACTTCTATGGCATTTTTTTTGCAAGATATAATCATAATTATGGCACAGCTAAATATTAAACTTATTTTTTTCATTTCTTAATTTTTAAGACAAATTTACATTTATAGTTTTGAGAAATTCATTATTGGTTTAAATTTAATTTTCTAAAAATTGCATTGTAGTTTTTAATTTATTTAAGAATAATTTTTGGATAATCTATATTTTGATAAGGGATGAATATAGACATAATGCTGAAGAGCTGCGGGATGGGCAGTTGTAGCTGCCGCATAAAAGTGCTTTAAATTATAATACAACTTACTGCGGCACTACTACAGACAGCCCGAGCAAATGCCCAACAAAGATTTGAAGCCAATCGCACCAAAGAAGAATTACATTTATTTTTAAAAAACTCTAAGGGATTTAATAGGAGTAACTATATTTAAAACCGATGAGATAATGCAAAAATCCTTATCCACAATGGTACTAAAACATGTGTAAAACAATCCCAAAAAACACCTTTATTGATGCAGAAAAACGGGTTAAAATTGGTACTTTCGCAACCAGTATAAAATTATGGAAAATAACGAAATAATAGACGGCGAAAACAATGAAAATGATAAGCCAAAAGTGGGTGCTAATTTGAATAACAGGGGAAATATTATTCCTGTGTTGATAGAGGAGCAAATGAAAACTTTTTACATTGACTACTCCATGAGTGTGATTGTGGGAAGGGCGCTGCCTGATGTACGTGATGGGCTTAAGCCCGTGCACAGGCGTGTGTTGTATGGCATGAATGAACTTAACAATGCAAGCAATAAGCCATATAAAAAAAGTGCTCGTATTGTGGGTGAGGTAATGGGAAAGTATCACCCACATGGCGATGCAAGTATATACGATACTATGGTGCGTATGGCGCAGGAGTGGAGTATGCGCTACACCATGGTAGATGGGCAGGGTAACTTTGGTAGCCAAGATGGGGATGAGCCAGCAGCTATGCGTTATACTGAGGTGCGTATGCAAAAGTTTACCGAGGCCATGATGGATGATATAGATAAGGAAACAGTTGATTTTCAACTGAACTTTGATGACTCGTTGAAAGAGCCAACGGTTTTGCCTTCTAAAATACCACAGCTACTGGTGAATGGTGCTAGTGGTATAGCAGTGGGAATGGCTACCAATATGATGCCACATAATTTGACTGAAGTTGTGGACGGTTGTATTGCATATATTGAAAATAATGACATAGATATTGAGGAATTGATAAAGATTGTGAAAGCGCCCGATTTTCCTACAGGTGGTATCATCTATGGCTACGAAGGCGTGAAAGCAGGTTTGCTTACTGGCAGAGGTAGAGTAGTGTTGCGTGGGCGTACAACCATAGAAACGGATAGCAGAGGTAGAGATAAAATTATTATTACAGAAGTGCCTTACCAAGTAAACCGAGATGCGCTTACTGCGAAAATAGGTGAGCTAGTGAGTGATAAAATTGTGGATGGTATTAGTGATGTAAACAACGAAAGTAATAGTAAAGAGGGAACGAGAATAGTGGTAGAATTGAAGAAAGATGCTGTAGCTCAAGTGGTGGTAAATCATTTGTATAAGCATTCTGAATTGCAAACTTCGTATGGTATAAATAATGTGGCACTTGTAAATGGTCGCCCACAAATATTGAATGTAAAAGACTTGATTGCAGAGTTTGTAAAATTTCGCCATGAGGTGGTTACAAGAAGAACAGAATACGAACTACGAAAAGCAAAAGAGCGTGCACATATTTTAGAAGGATTTATTATTGCTCTTGATAATTTGGATGCGGTTATAAAATTGATACGTGAAAGTGCTACACCAAATATTGCACAAGAAGGTTTAATGAGCAACTTTGGTATGAGCGAAATACAAGCGAAAGCAGTATTGGAACTAAGGTTGCAAAGGCTTACGGGTATGGAGATTGATAAAATTCGTGAAGAGTATGGAGAGTTGATGAAAGAGATTGGAAGATTGGAAGAAATATTGGGAAGTGCTGAATTGCGTTTTGGTATTATTAAAACAGAATTGCTAGATGTAAAGACAAGATTTGGCGATGCTCGTAAAAGTGAAATTGAATATGCAGATGATGAGGTAAACATGCTCGATTTTATTGTGGAAGAAGATGTGGTTGTTACGATTTCTCATTTGGGTTATATAAAAAGAACATCAGTTTCTGAATATAGACAACAACGCAGAGGTGGGCGTGGTGCAAAAGGTAGCAGCACAAGGCAAGAAGATTATATAGAAAAATTGTTTGTAGCTAGTACGCACCATACATTGATGTTTTTTACCGAAAAGGGTAGGTGCTTTTGGTTAAAAGTGTATCAAATACCTGAAGGCGATAAAACAAGCAAAGGGCGTGCATTGCAGAACATGATACAAATACCTGCCGACGATAAGGTACGTGCCATTATTGATGTAAAGAATTTTGATGATGAAGAGTATGTAAAAAATCATTACATCGTTTTGTGTACGAAGCAAGGTATTATTAAGAAGACAGACTTAAAAGACTTTAGTCGTCCTCGCCAAGGTGGTATAAATGCTATAAACATACAAGATGGCGATCAATTACTAGCTGCTCGTATGACAGATGGTAATAATGAAATAATGTTGGCCGTGAAGAGTGGAAGGGCTATTCGTTTTCCTGAGAGTAAGGTAAGAAGTACTGGCCGTGGCGGTATTGGAGTATATGGTATAGAAGTAGATGAAACCAATGATGAAGTAATAGGAATGATATGTGTGAGCAAAGATGATAAAACAAGAACTGTATTGGTGGTAAGTGAAAACGGATATGGTAAGCGTACCTTCTTAGATGATCAAGAAACGGGTGAACCAAACTACCGTGTAACCAACCGTGGTGGTAAAGGGGTAAGAACCATAAAAATAACTGAGAAAACGGGTGGGCTCGCAGGCTTGCTTGATGTAGATGAAACACAAGATTTGATGATAACTTGTGTGAGCGGTATTACCATACGTATGGCGGTGAAAAATATCAGTGAGCAAAGCCGTGCTACGCAAGGAGTAAAATTAATACGTGTAGATGAAGGCGATAAAATAGCTGCTATAACTTCGATAGATGAGCAAGAGGAAGAAGATAACTTGGTACTAGATGAGGTTGTTACAGATGAAAATGCTGTTACTCCTTCAATAGTGAATGTAGACGATGATACTGCTAACTTGACAGAAGATGATTTAGAAGAAGATGCAGAAGAGGGTGATGCTCCGTAATGTTTTCTAATATATATTATAAAATGGCTGCTGTAATGGTAGCCATTTTTTTGCCAAGTATAATTTGTTATAATAGCAAAAAATGGTTGTTAAAATTGTAGTAGATATAGTACTAAAAGAAAGAGAAATTTGGGAAAAAGGTAGCGGTATAAATTTTCATAAATGCTTAGAAAAAGAATTTCTAAAGCATTAATTTAGTGTAGGAAGAGATAAGTTTCATACTATTTTGCGAAACAATGGATTATTCATTAAACACCGTAATAAAGAGGCTCGTACCTCATAAATCTACCATTTTTTAACAAATTTAAAAATTTTGTATTCTTTGATTACTAATTCTACCGTTTAGAGGGTGGATTTTTTTA
>JANXOQ010000156.1 GCA_025357775.1 Ferruginibacter sp.
AACAAATTCAAACGCAAATGCCACTTATTCATACAATGCAAATACTTTTTTTAACTATACTTTTTTGGGACCAATATTAGACTCCGTAAGAATGACTTTTAAATTGAATCCAATATGTATTACCAATAATTTTTTTCCTAAAATCGGTTATAATATCAAAAAGGGAAGCTGTGGATCAGGTTATATTCAAACGCCGATTATAGATTTAAACAAAACCTCTATTGGTAGAACAAAATTGTATTTAAACAAAATATCAAACAAAATAGATAGTATAAGTTGTTACAATTTAGGTAACGCAGTAAATTTAAATACTGATAATCTTTGCAGAATGGGAGGTTCTATTGCATTTCAAAGTTATTTAGACAACCCAAGCAACTTTAGCATTGTTAAATTAGGCGGTTCAGGAACTTTAACAATCGATGCTGTATTTCCTCCAGGTTCGTTTACGCATAACTATGTCATAAAAAATAATTGGGATACTGTAACACCCAATACAATGCATACATTTGAAGTTACATATAACTCCAATGGTTGTTTTGCCACTTTTAAAGATACTGTTAAACTATTATTTAAATCTGTTGGGGTTAATATAAATGATATTAAATTTTCGGACTCTGCTTATAATAATAGCTCATTTAAAAGGTTTTGTACAAACACAAATTTTCCAATTGCATCTACAAAGTATAAATTTATAGAATCTGGTATAATATCACCTCGTTTAAAATTTTATAGCTATTTTCAATCTATCCCTTCAAACTTATACCCTAGTCCTAGCATAACAAATCCTAGCAGTAAGGATACATTTAATATTTCCAATATATCGGAAGGTGGTTATTATAGAATATTAACTAATATAACAGATACAGTTACTGGATGTGTTAATTATCATATTACAAACTTGATGTTTACAAAAAATATTAGTTTGCCAGTACTTAGAGACACTACAGTTTGTTTTTCAAGCATTGTCAGTAACGTTTTTATAATACCATATCCAAATGGTTCTTTTACTAATAATATAGCTGAGTACGATAGTCAAGTTATTGGTGGTACACCAGGGTATGGTCCTTATGCTACATTAGATTATGATCGTATTAGTCTCAGGTATTTTAGTGCTGGTGAATATGATATAAGGATTTTTCCACTAAGTATTTCTTGCACCGATGGCAGATCCGATACTTTTCATATTAGCATTTTATCAAGTGGTATACTAGGCAATGCAGGTACTGACCAAGAATTGTTGTGCAATGTAAATACCACAAATTTGGCTGGTTCTTTACCTGCTGCAACCGGCGGCACAGCTGGCTTTTGGAAATTTTTACCTGCTATATCTTCTAACGCTGGTGCACCAATTGTAATTGCCGATTCCACTAACAGAACAACAGGTATTAGTGGCTTATTAAATCTCTCCACCTACTATTTTAGCTGGAATGTAAATGTTGGAAACACAGGCAATTATTGTGACTTAAAGCCAGATACAGTAAGGGTAATTTTTTCTGGCATAGCACCCTCCAATAACCAAGCAGCCCAAATAGACTCCTTAGGCTTGTTGCCGCTAAACGGTATTTATAGTCTTACAAGTAATGCAGTTACACCTACTTTTAATGTGCAATGGAACAAAATAAGTGGTCCAGCAGGTGCAATAATAGTGAGCCCCAATAACCAAAACACCAATGTAACAGGTCTTACCAAAGCCAGCTATTCATTTGAGCTAGTTGTAAACAATGCATGTGGTACATTTAAGGATACTGTAAACCTAGTATTTGCCCCACATATATGGTCAGGTATAAATAGCACAGACTGGAATACCGCAAGCAATTGGAATGTAAAAAATGTGCCAATAAGCATAGACAGTGCCCTAGTGCCAGCAGGTACTTTATATAACGCTACCACCACCAATGCCCATGCCCTGAAAGCGCTTACGCTAAATACAGGTGCTACCATTGTGCTCAATGGCAACCTAAGCTTAAATGGCAATAGCATTATAAATGGAACTGTTTTAGGACCTGCAACCTGTATTTTTAATGGTACAATACCACAAACATTAACTGGCAACGGCACTATAGATAAAGCTGTTATAAGCACAGGCAGTAATGTAATTGTAAATACAGGTAGTAATATTAAAATTAGATAACTATATTTTTTATGAACACATTAAAAGCCTGCTTTGTAACAGAGGGTAATAAAAAGTCCCTTAAAATTAAAAAATCTTGGAGGTAAAATGGACGCTCTTAAAATAGTCTTTTTGAAAATGCTATCAATCACATAACCGAATACGTTAAGGAAAACAGGCTGTTTCCAAAATTGAAAATAGCCTGTTTTTAAAAGCTATAAGTTTTTCAATGCCCTCTTTATTGTAGCAGGCTTTTTTTGTTAGAAACCCTCATACAATAAGTTCATATTACAAAAAAATAAAAAAATCCAAAAGTGTGAGTAAGCAATAAATATTGATTTGAGTACTCAAAATAGTTATTCGAAATTATTTAAGCAAATTAGTAAAAAATCATAATAATATTTTTTTGTAATAAAAACCGCTATAATTTTCATCTTATAACGTTTTCTTTTTATTATTCTAATTAACTCATTGTAAAACTTTCCAAAAACTTAGTAGTAAAATTTCCACTTTTAAAATCTTCGTTTTGCATAAGCTGTAGGTGAAAAGGTATTGTAGTTTTTACACCTTCTATAACATATTCACTCAAAGCTCTGTACATAGTATTTATTGCTTCATCACGTGTTTGAGCTACGGTTATTAATTTTGCAATCATACTATCGTAGTACGGCGGTATTACATAGCCTGCATATACATGGCTATCTACACGTACACCATGCCCACCCGGTTGGTGTAGCACCGTTATTTTCCCTGGCGATGGCCTAAAATCATTATAAGGGTCTTCTGCATTTATTCTACACTCTATTGCATGCATTTGTGGGTAATAATTTTTGCCACTTACTTTTTCGCCTGCGGCTACTTTTATTTGCTCTTTTATTAAATCGTAATTAATTACTTCTTCGGTTACGCAATGCTCTACTTGTATACGAGTATTCATTTCCATAAAGAAAAAATTACGATGTTTATCTACTAAAAACTCAATAGTACCAACGCCTTCATAGTTTATACATTTTGCGGCTTTTACCGCAGCATCACCCATACGCTCTCGTAGCTCATCTGTCATAAATGGAGAAGGACTTTCTTCTACTAATTTCTGATGACGACGTTGTATTGAGCAATCTCTTTCACTTAAATGACATGCATTGCCATATTGGTCACCTACTACTTGTATTTCTATATGGCGTGGTTCTTCAATATATTTTTCCATATACAACCCATCGTTTTTAAAAGACGCAGCTGCTTCTGTTTTTGCATTATCAAAGTTTTTTTCAATTTCACTTTCTTCCCATACAAGGCGCATTCCTTTGCCTCCACCACCTGCAGTAGCTTTCATTATTACTGGGTATCCTATTTCTCTTGCGGCTTCTCTTGCATGTTCTGCATCTCTTAATAATCCATCTACACCTGGCACTACAGGTACACCAGCGGCAATCATTGTTGCTTTTGCAGTTATCTTATCACCCATGGAATTTATCATCTCTGGTGTTGGTCCTATAAACTTAATACCATGGTCTGTACAAATTTTTGCAAACTTGCTATTTTCTGCTAAAAAACCATACCCGGGGTGCACGGCATCTGCATTTGTAATTTCACAAGCAGCAATAATATGAGGAATATTGAGATAGCTATCCATACTAGCAGGTTTGCCTATACAAACGGCTTCATCAGCGAATTTTACATGTAAGCTATCCTTATCTGCTGTAGAATAAACGGCTACTGTTTTTATACCCATTTCTCTACAGGTACGTATTACACGTAGTGCTATTTCACCACGATTTGCAATTAATATTTTCTTAAACATAGTTGTTAATTAGCTGATGTGCTAATGTGCTGATGTGCTAATGACGTCAACTCATTGTTTTGTTATAAAATGTAATGAGCAAATTAGCTAATGTGCTAATTATTTTAATTTGAAAGTTTGTAATTTATTTTAACCCTTTACTAATTTTTTAGTTGAATTATTTTTTCAGGTTTAGACTAATTATTTTAATTAACTAATTCTAAAAAACAAAATAACTAAGTAAAAAACTAATTGGAGTTTTCCTCTTTGCTGTTCCTAAAATTGAATTTAAAATTTTCTGTATTTCAGTAAGTTTATTTTGAAGATGGTTACAAATTACAATCAAAGAAAATTGAATAGTATTTTTCAAGATAGGGTTTTTATCAATTAACTCTTTTTGCATAAAACAGCTTTAAATAAAATTACACGAATAGATCTTTAACTTTTAAAAAATAAAAAAATACACCTCGAATTATCATTAGCAAATCAGCACATTAGCACATTAGCTAATTAGCTAATTACATCGGTTCTACCAAAAACAATGGCTGATCAAACTCTACAGGGCTAGCATCATCTACCAATACTTTTACAACAGTTCCTTTAACTTCACTTTCTATTTCGTTAAACAATTTCATTGCTTCTATTATACAAACTACTTTACCAATTGTTACATCATCGCCTACGTTCACAAACAATGGCTTATCTGGCCCAGCAGAGCGATAAAAAGTACCTATCATAGGACTTTTTATAGTAATGAGGTTGTCTGATTTAGGTGATGCTGCTATAGGTGCAGTACTTGCTAAGGCTTGTGATGGTGCAGTTTGAGCAGGCAAAGGCATTGATGGTGGAACATTGTAGCTAGGTACAGCTGCTTGTGTGTAGATTTTTTGCGAAGGATCTTTTTTTTGCTTGATGGTTATTTTTGTACCATCTTCTTCAATTGTTATTTCTCCTATTGAAGTTTTGTTTATTAGCTTTACTAGCTCTTGTATTTGCTTAATGTCCATATGAAATAGTTAAATGGTATGCAATATTATTAGGAATGCTAAGGTAGGGATTTGAAAAATTAAAAAACAAACTAATATTTTGTAAAAATTGCTTAAATGTGATTTTTTGGACTCAAAATAGACCAAATCTGACTAAAAAAGGTCAAAATTTGGCAAAAAAATGGATAACAATTTTGGTTGTTATCCATTTTATTATATCATTTCCAAAATCTCTTATATAAAATTTACGATTTTACTCTCTCCACATATTCACCAGTTTTAGCTAAAATACGTATCAATTCCCCTTCATTTACAAAAAGAGGAACATTTACAATAGCACCAGTTTCTACTGTACATGGTTTTAATGTTTTTGTAGCAGTATCGCCTCTCATTCCAGGCTCACTATAAGTCACAAGCAATACAATTTTATCTGGAAGTTCTACCGACATTGGTAAATCTGTATCCCCATTTATAGATACAGATACTTCTTGCCCATCTTTTAAAAATCTTGGGGCATCTACCATAGTTTCAGGTACAGTAATTTGTTCAAACGTTTCTACATCCATAAAGCTATAGCCGGTATCATCTTTGTACAAATAAGTATATGGCTTTCTTTCTACACGTACTGGGTAAATAGTTTCTCCAGAGTTCCAAGTTTGTTCAATTGTTCTACTATTATCTACTCCTTTTAGTTTTGCCCAAACTTTAGCCGCAGAACGAGCCGTTTTATTTTGCCCAAAATCTATTACGGAGTATAAACTACCATCAATTTTAATAATAAGTCCTGAACGTATATCTGTTGTAGTTGCCATTTTGTAAGTGTTTATTTGGCTGCAAAAGTAGCGGAAAAATATTCAATCATATATATTTGCGTAAAAACATTTTTATGAATCAACTCACATTAGGCATTGGCACTCGTTTACAACATACTTTACATGGCCAAGGTGTTATTGTAGGCATAAAATATGCTACTTATATTATTTCATTTATAAATGTTGGTATAAAAGAAATAGATAAAGCAGATAAAAATTTAGAAGAAATAATACCAGAAAATGTGAGTGAAGAAATAGAAACTAATAATGAAGTAGAAAAATCATTGTTGAAAATATTAAAAATGTGGGGTGGGATAAATGAAGTAGTACCGCTTGGTGATAAATGGATTGGAGGAACTTTACTTTTGCAAACTGCAGATAAAACTTTAAAGCCAAAAGAAATTAGTATTGATGATTTTTTTCATAAAATAGTATTATTAAGAGACAGGCTTCGTGTGCTAGAACAAAATATAAATAGCCATAAAAAACTTACCGAAGAAGAAAAAGTAAACATACAACAATACATAACTCGATGCTATGGCTCATTAACTACTTTTAATGTATTGTTTAAAAATAAAGAGCAATATTTTGTTGGAGATAAGAGCGGAAAGTCTGAATAGGATTTATGGTTATTTCTCCAACTTCCCCACCCTTACTTGTTAGGTTTTAAACCTGCATCAAGAACAATTAAAACAACTTATCGTCAATAACATTTATATAATTATCGATAATAAACTGTTACAAAATGATAATTATGTAAAGTTCAATAAAAGTGTAAATATTTAATGTACTTTTTTTATAACCAAATATCAATGTTTCGTCAAAAAAATATACAATTTTATGTGTAAGCTTATTTTAGAATAAGACACGCTACTTTACTATAATAATCAAACAAAAACGAATCTAAAGCATAAAGAAATTTTGATAAACAATGTAGGATTTTACCCCAAAATCTCCTCCCCCACTTTATACTTTTTTGCCACAACCAAATAATACCAAGCCAATATTGCAATGCCAATTGTAAAAGGGATTATTGCTAAATGTTTATAGGTATAGGTATAAAAAATCTTTTTTGTATCAAAACATAAAAACTCACTTATCATCCAATAAGAGTTGGCAGTTATCCAAATACTAATAGCCAAATTGTGGCAAGTTTCACTTATAAAGTGCCTATTTCGCCAGCTAATTACAATTGAAATGGCAAGGGTTGGTACTATCATTAATATGCCAAGTGGCTTCCAAACCATGCACCAGCTTATATCTTTTAAGAGCCAAAATACAATATGCAAATTTTCCATTTTACGATACTTAGCTGGTATGCTATAAAACTCAGGTTTTTCCATTCAGTTTATTTTATGATATAAAAGAGGCTAAAAATAGAAAAAAAATAATAATCTTTTGCAGTCACTTAAATTTGCACAAAGAAAAATACATTTTGGATAATACAATTTTACTTAAAGCTTTTACCAATATGTGCCATGCAAAAGCAATGGCAGCAACCTATGAAGCTAATAGAAGTATTTGCAAATATGTACACAGTACAAGCCGTGGACATGAAGCTATTCAATTAGCAACTGCTTACAATTTACTGCCTTGCGATTATGTAAGCCCATACTACAGAGATGAAAGTATGATGCTTGGTATGGGTTTTTCACCCTACACCATGATGCTACAATTACTTGCCAAAGGCGAGGATATTTTTACAGGAGGAAGAAGTTATTACAATCATCCAAACTATAGAGGAGCGGATAAGCCAACCATTATACATCAGAGCAGTGCAACTGGTATGCAGGCTATACCTACTACGGGTGTGGCACAAGGATTGAAATATATCCAACAACTAGCAATGGGCAGTTCGCAAAAGGAAACTGAAAACTTTAAACTACAAACTCCCAACTACCCAATGCCTATTGCTATATGCTCATTAGGTGATGCATCTGTAACCGAAGGTGAAGTAAGTGAAGCTTTTCAATTTGCAGCACTGCATCAATTGCCTATTATTTTTTTGGTACAAGATAATGATTGGGGTATAAGTGTAACAGCCGCAGAAGCTAGAACAAGTAGTGCGTATGAATTTGTAAAAGGTTTTACAGGTATAAAAACAATAAGTATTGATGGTGCTAATTTTGAAGAAAGTTTTACTTGCATGCAGGCTGTAATAAAAGACGTTAGAGAAAATTATTGTCCCTATTTAGTACATGCAAAAGTGCCATTGCTTGGGCATCATACAAGCGGTGTTCGAAAAGATTTTTATAGAGAAGATACTGAATTAGCAAAGCAAGCAGAGAAAGACCCATTTTTATTTTTACGAAAAATATTATTGCAAAATGGTATACCAGAAAACGAATTATTACAAATAGAAAATGATGCTACACAATTTATACAATTAGAATTTGATAAAGCAGTATCAGCAACAGAGCCACTTGCATCTTCTGTTTCCGAACATATTTTTGCACCTACAGATGTTATAAAAGAGCTAGGTGAAAGAGCACCCGCTAGCAATGAAAAGATATTAATGGTTGATGCCGCATTATTTGCCATAAGAGAAATAATGGAGGACTGCCCAGAAGCAGTTTTGTACGGACAAGACGTAGGACGCAGGCTTGGTGGGGTTTTTAGAGAGGCAGCTACCCTTGCAGAGCAGTTTGGAGACCATAGAGTTTTTAATACTGCTATACAAGAAGCCTACATTATTGGCAGTACTGTAGGTATGAGTGCTGTAGGTGTAAAACCAATTGTAGAAGTACAATTTGCAGATTATATTTACCCAGGGTTGAACCAATTGGTAACTGAAATTTCAAAAAGTTGCTACTTAAGTTGTGGTAAATTTAATGTGCAAACGCTTATACGAGTACCTATAGGTGCGTATGGAGGTGGTGGCCCTTACCATAGCGGAAGTATAGAGAGTACATTGCTTACCATTAAAGGTATTAAAATTGTGTATCCAAGTTGTGCTGCGGATATGAAAGGCTTGTTAAAAGCGGCTTTCCACGACCCAAACCCAGTGGTAATTCTAGAACATAAAGGGTTATACTGGAGCAAAGTGCCTGGTACTGAAGATGCAAAAAATATTGAACCAAGTAGAGATTATATTATTCCATTGGGTAAAGGAAATATTGTATTACATGCCAAAGATGAAAAAATAAAACTAGGCGAAACATGCTGCATTATTACCTACGGCATGGGTGTGTATTGGGCTAAAGCTGCGGCAAAAAGTTTTGCTGGGCAAGTAGAAATTATAGACCTAAGAACATTGTTTCCACTAGATGAAGCCCTTGTATTTGCTACTGTAAAAAAACATGGCAAATGTTTGATACTTACCGAGGAGCAACAAAATAATTCATTCGCAGAAGCGCTTGCTGGTAGAGTATCTAAAGCATGTTTTAAAAACTTGGACGCAGCTGTAGAAGTTATGGGAGCATTAAACTTACCTGCTGTCCCTATGAATATAATATTAGAAAAAGAGATGTTGCCAAATGCGGAAAAGCTGGCAAAAAGATTGAAAGAATTACTGGAGAGTTAGGCGTTGCAAGTTTCTTATTTCTAGTTTCTGACTTAATAAAATTTATACTTAATTATTTTAGATGAAATTTTATAGCGCTAGATTGAGATATTTATTTATAATTAATGTGCGAAAGTTTTAAACTATAATTTTCAAAACTAGTTTGTAAAAAATTACAAAATTTTGTAAATTAAATTAAGAACTAATTTTAAAAAACAAATAAAACATTTATTCGTACTTTATTTACAAAAAACATTTATGAAAACATATTTAATTATAGGAGCATCATCAGGAATAGGATTACAACTGGCTACAACGCTTGCTGCGGAAGGAAATAAGGTAATTGGTACATTCAATACACATCCTATAGATAGTACAAGTGCAAACATTTCCTACCATTCATTAAATGTAATGGATGCCGAATTTAATTTATCATTTTTACCAGAAACTTTAGATGGAGTTATTTACTGCCCAGGTAGCATAAACCTTAAACCTTTTGGAAGAATAAAAGCAGAAGACTTTACCAACGATTTTAATTTACAAGTTGGTGGACTTATTAAAATTTTGCAAGCTACATTTCCTGCATTAAAAAAAAGTGAGCATGCATCAATAGTAGTTTTTTCAACAGTAGCAGTGCAAGTAGGCATGCCCTTTCACACACAAGTGTCAGCCTCCAAAGGAGCTATAGAAGGGCTTACAAAAGCATTGGCTGCGGAGTGGGCTCCAAGCATTAGGGTAAATTGTATAGCACCATCACTTACCGAAACTCCACTTGCTGCACAGCTATTAAATACAGATGAAAAAAAGGCTGCTATTGCACTTCGCCATCCGTTAAAAAAAATAGGAACAGCAGCTGATATTGCAAACATGGCTGCATTTTTATTATCTGAAAAAGCAGGTTGGATAACAGGGCAAGTATTGCATGTAGATGGAGGTATGAGCACAGTGAAGTTATAGTTGAAAAAGGAAAGGTTGATGGGTTAAAGTTCAAGGTTTCTTAATACCTAACTTTATCCAACTTAGAAGACTTTTTTAACATCTATACATTTTTTACCAAGGCAAATATGTATAAAACTAACACAGCTATATTTTTTAAAAAGTAGTTAAAAAACTTGTATTTTTTTATTACTTTATTGGATTATGTCCAACAAATTTAAAAATGTGAAGCAACCTATAAAATGTAAATATGTGGCAAAAATATTTTGCACTTCAGATTTAGCAATGTCTTGCATTTCCCCAAAATGCCTTATTTGCTTTTCATCAAAAGAAATTTAATGTTATAAATACCTTGTCTTCACTTCCTAAAAAGTTTGTTTAAAATAAATGACTTGAAATTCGTTTTTAAAAATTCGTTTTTTATTATGTGGCATGATTTTTTGTAGGTAAATTTGATAAAACCTAATAAAAACAAATCATGGCAGATATTTTAATAATAGATGATGAAAGAGCTATACGCAAAACTTTAGCAGAAATATTAGGCTTTGAGGGCTATAAAATTGAAGAAGCAAGTGATGGAGAAGAAGGATTAAAAAAATTTTCAGAAAAAAATTTTGATGCAGTTTTATGTGATATAAAAATGCCAAAGCTTGATGGGATAGAATTTTTAGACAAAGCAAAAGCTATTAATAACGATGTGCCAATTATAATGATAAGTGGACATGGCAATATTGAAACTGCGGTAGATGCAGTAAAAAAAGGTGCTTTTGATTACATAAGTAAACCACCTGATTTAAATAGATTACTTATTACGCTTCGCAATGCTACAGACCGTACCAAACTTACAACAGAAACTAAAGTTTTAAAAAGAAAAGTAAATAAAACAATAGATATGGTAGGCGACAGCCCTGCTATTAATAAAATAAAAAATACCATAGAAAAAGTAGCACCTACAGATGCACGTGTACTTATTACAGGAGAAAATGGAGTAGGTAAAGAATTGGTAGCTCGTTGGATACATGAAAAAAGCAACAGAAACGATGGTCCCATGGTTGAAGTAAATTGTGCAGCTATACCAAGCGAACTAATAGAAAGTGAACTCTTTGGGCATGAAAAAGGTTCTTTTACCTCGGCTATAAAACAAAGAATTGGTAAATTTGAGCAAGCAAGTGGAGGTACTTTATTTTTAGACGAAATAGGAGATATGAGCCTAAGTGCACAAGCAAAAGTATTGCGAGCTTTACAGGAAGGAAAAATAACAAGAGTGGGAGCCGATAAAGATATTAATGTAGATGTAAGAGTGGTAGCAGCAACAAATAAAAATTTATTGCAAGAAGTAGAAGACAAAAATTTTAGGCTTGATTTGTACCATAGACTTGGCGTAATAATTATACACGTACCGTCTTTAAAAGAAAGAAAGGAAGATATACCAAAATTGGTAGAACATTTTACAAAAATTATAACTGCAGATTATGGGCAACCAAATAAAGAAATAGAAAAAGCTGCTTTACTAAAATTGCAAAATAATAACTGGGGCGGAAATATAAGAGAACTTAGAAATGTGGTGGAAAGATTGATAATAATGAGTGGAAAAAAAATTACAGGAGACGATGTGGATAGTTATGTGTGAGATACGACATCATTCAAAACAGACTAAAGACTTTACTTAGCTGTGATATACATTATGTAAAAGACAAAAAAATAACTATTTTATTAAAGATTTTCAATTTTTAAACTTTTAAGTTCGAGTCTATAACATTTAAACCATATTGAACCTTTTAAACCAACTCAAACCTTATTTTTATTTTGTTAAAATTGAGCATATCTAATTTGTAAATATTACTTTTGGCACTATTAAAAAAAAATATTTATGAGTATAGGTTTATTAATTTTTATTTTGGCTACTTTAGGTTGGCATATTGGTATGTATAGCATGTTTAAAAAAGCTGGTATTGAAGCATGGAAAGCTTTAGTACCTTTTTACAATACTTGGTGCATGTTACAAAAAATGGAGTTGAAAAATTATTGGTTTTTCCTTCAGTTTATACCTATAGCGGGACAATTTATAACGATTTGGATTACTATAAAATTTGTAGAGCATTTTGGAAGGTTTAGTGTGGGTCACCATGCCGCTACTACATTTTTACCTTTTTTATATTTTCCTTACCTTGGCTTCAGCAATAGTGAAAGATATGCTGGTAAAAAAGTAGTAGATAACTATAAAAAATCTGCCACAAGAGAATGGATAGATGCAGCGGCTTTTGCAGTAGTAGCCGCTACTATTATTAGAACATTTGTTTTTGAAGCATACACCATTCCTACACCATCTATGGAAAAAACTTTGTTGGTAAATGACTTTCTGTTTGTTAGTAAATTTAGCTACGGTGCAAGAATACCAAACACACCAATAGCAATGCCTTTTGTACATCATACTATGCCTTTTGTGCCTGTAAAATCTTACTCAGAGGCGATTCATATTCCATATACTCGTTGGTTTGCAAAAGATGTGCAAAGAAATGATGTGGTGGTTTTTAATTTTCCTGTAAATGATACTTTAATAAATGATAAAGAGCAGCAATTTGGTAGCCAAACAACATATTACCAAGCTGTAAGGGAAATTGGGAGAGAGCAAACATGGGCAAGATTTGGAGACGATATTATTACAAGGCCTGTAGATAAAAGAGAAAATTTTATAAAAAGATGTGTGGGTGTAGGTGGGGATGAAATTTTTGTAAAAGATGGTATTGTTTTAGTAAATGGTTTAGCGCAACCATCATTTCCACAATCAGAAAGATATTACAGTATGGAAGTGCCTGCTAATACAATTTTGGAAAAAGAAAATTTAGCAGAAATGGGGATTAATGTAAGAATTGAACAGAGAGACCTTGAACAAATAGACCCAACGCATTGGAAAATAAATATTACAAATGAAGAAATTGGAAATTTGAAATTACCAAAAGGTTACAGTTATAAAATTATAAGTTTACCTGTTGATAAAGGACTCTTTCCATACTATGGTTCTGATACAATCCACAATTGGTCTGCAGATAATTACGGACCAATGCTTATACCAAAGCGTGGAAGTACAATACAAATTACGCCAGATAATTTAATACGATATCAACGTTGTATAGAAGTATATGAAGGCAATAAATTAGAAAATGTAAATGGTAAAATTACAATTAATGGTGTGGCCACTACAAGCTATACTTTTAAAATGAATTACTATTGGATGATGGGAGATAATAGACACAATTCTTTAGACAGCCGCTACTGGGGCTTTGTGCCAGAAGACCATGTGGTTGGCAAGGCATCCCTTATTTGGTTTAGCTGGGAAGGTGGTCCACGTTGGAAAAGATTATTTAATGGCATAAAGTAATTTAAAAAAATCTTAATTTTATTTACTAGTCCTTTCTACTTAAAAAAAGTAGAAAGGATTTTTTATCTAAAATTTATTTAGTAAAACGATTTGATACTATTTTAAATATTAATATGACACAACAATATAATTTTGATTTTGAAGAATACGAAGACATAAGTAAACTAAATGAAGGAGATGCCGCATTACTATTAGAAGCAAGAAAAATCACTCAAAAAGCCTACGCACCTTACAGTAATTTTTTGGTAGGAGCTGCGGCTATTTTTGCAAATGGCGAAAAAGTATTTGGTACCAATCAAGAAAACGCATCCTACCCAGTGGGTATATGTGCAGAGCGTGTATTGCTTGCAAGTGCAAGTATGATACAAACAGACGAACCTATTTTAACAATGGCTATTAGTTACAACAATCTTTCAAGAAATGGAGGCAGTGATAGACCTATAAGCCCTTGCGGCATGTGTAGGCAAAGCCTTGCAGAATATGAATTACGTACCAATCACCCTATGCGTTTGGTAATGTCAGGCATGGAAGGGAAAGTAATAGTTGTGCAAAGTGCATCTCAATTACTGCCTTTTTCGTTTAGTAGTAATAGTATGAAGTAATGAATTATAAAATATTAGTAATGGCGGGTGAAGTTACCCGCCAAAATATAGATTGTAAAATGAATGGTAACATACACATCATTAGATTAATTTAACTTTCCCGTCAAAAAACTCTCTATCATGCTGCAAGGCACCATAAAAGGTTTTTCAATTATATCAATATTTAGATTGTTGCAATCAATTGTATAAGTCCCTACAACTGTATTTCCAAAAACAGTAATATCAAATCTTCCCTCTTTTTCATCTCCGTTAAAGGTACCAGATTGCGACTCCACGGTTTGTTTTGCTTTTTCTAAAATTTCTGCTACAGGCTTGGTAAATGCTATTGTAAAGTTACATGCTGACATACTAAATTATTTTATGTTTTAAAGTACAAAGAAAAGTTATTGTGTTTAATAAATTTGTTAAAAGCGGTTTAAAAACTTCGAAAATATATTTTAGTTTTAACTAATCTATAAAAATTGGTACCCTTTTAAACAATAATTCACACCCATCAAAAATGAATACCTATCAATAAACAAATAATACACATTATGGTTAGTATAATAATTAATGGCATTATAAATTTAAACCATGCTTTTATGCTAAAGTTTACAATAGCAAGCGATGGTAATATCAAACCTGTTGGGGTAAGAAAACCCATTATGCCCATTCCAAATAAATAGGAATTTACAATTTCTCTGCCTGGCACAGCTGCCATTATAGCCAGCGAACCCATAATAGGCATTGTAAGTACCGCCATGCCAGAAGAGGATGATATAAAAAATGTAAAACCAATAAATAAAAACATCATTACTATTATAAAAAAAGAAGGTTGCATACCGCTTATAGCTTGAGAAGCATAATACACAATTGAATCGCTTATATTGCCGTCGTTTAAAATAATAGTTACACCTCTTGCTACGCCTACAATCAAAGCCACGCTTAGCAAGTCTTCTGCCCCTTTTATAAATTGGGTTATAAAAACCGTCTCTTTCATTTGTATAATAATGGCAATTAAAATAGAAGCGATTAAAAAAATTGTAGTCATCTCTAAAAGCCACCAATCTAGCCACACTACACCAGCTATCATAGAAAGAAATGTGGTTAAAAATAAAAGCAATAAGAGAATAGTTTGTGTATTGAGAGGCGCAGGTTTTATAAAATTTAATTCAAAATTTTTTTGTGGTAAAATCCCATCTACTTTATATACCAAAGAAAAAGTAGGGTCTTTTTTTACTCTTTTTGCATAACGAATAATATACCAAATAAATATAATTGTAGTAAGTGTAAACATTACTAATCTTTCAGCAATACCATCTACCCAGTTTATACCAGCAGCATTAGAAGCGGTGATAACCGAAAATGGATTGCTAATCGAAGCCAATGTGCCTAATTGTGTACCTCCAAAAATTACGGCTAATGGAACTATTAAATCGTAACCCGCAGCTAAAAATATAGGTACTAATACAGCATAAAAAACCAAGGCTTCTTCTGCCATACCATAGGAGCCCCCAGCAAAAGAAAATAAGAATGTGAGCATTACAATTAGCCAAGTTTCTTTTCCATCCATACGGTATGAAAGTGCTTTTAGACCTAGTTCCATAGCACCAGTTTCGTTAAACACTTGCATAAATGCACCAATAAATAATATAAAAAATACAATATCTACAGAATCGTAAATGCCTTTTATAGGTGCTTGTATTATTTGCAAAAAGCTTTGTTTATTGCCCTCTAGTTTATGGTAAGTATTTGGTATTGCAACTGGCTTTTTTATATCTTTAATTTCAAACTTTGCAAGTAAAATTTTAATTTTTAAACTATCAAGAGTTGTTTGTGTAAATGGTAGCTGCACGCTAGTATCCATTTTATTTATAGTAAAACTTTTACCCACTTCACAGGTAAGCATATCGTACTTACCTGCTGGTATAAGCCATGTGCATAATGCTGCAAACACTATTACAAACATTAAAATAGTAATGGGCGATGGTAATTTTATTTTTTGCATTTACATATTTTACATTATAAAAATATAAAATAAAAAATTAGTTGTGTATTTTTATTATATGAAAACTGCTTCCTTAAAAGAAATAAAAAATGAACTAGAGAATACTCCACATGCAAAGCTGCTAGAGCTTTGCTTACAGCTTACTAAATTTAAAAAAGAAAATAAAGAATTACTTACCTATTTATTGTTTGAAGAAGGAAATGAGCATTCATATGTAGCTAGCGTAAAAGAAGTATTGAATGAATTATTTGAAACCGTAAATAAAACGCAATTATATTTTGCAAAAAAAACAATTAGAAAAATAGTACGTATAGCAAATAGATATATAAAATATAGTAGCAATAAAACTACAGAACCTAATGTATTGATTCATGTTTGCGAA
>JANXOQ010000168.1 GCA_025357775.1 Ferruginibacter sp.
GTATTTTTTAAAAATTATTTTTATAAAATTTATCTTAAGCTTTTAAAAGCATTTATTAAACCGTTGGTACTGCTATCATGATTAATGACAGTATCATTACCTATTAATTCTTTTTGAATATTTACAGCTAGTTTTTTACCAAGCTCTACACCCCATTGGTCAAAGCTAAAAATATTCCAAAGCACACCTTGGGTAAATATTTTATGCTCATAAAAAGCTATTAGCTCACCGAGTGAATAAGGAGTAATTTTATTTATTAAAAATGAATTGCTTGGTCTATTGCCTTCAAAAATGCGATAAGTATTTTCATTTTCAGAGCCATTCATCAATGCTTCCGATTGTGCAAAATAATTACTCATTAAAATATTATGCTGTTCACCTATGGGGTTGTGGCTTATTGCTGGGGCAATAAAATCTATTGGTATAATTTCAGTGCCTTGGTGTATAAGTTGGTAAAAAGCGTGTTGCCCATTAGTACCAGGCTCGCCCCAAATAACTGGGCCAGTTTGGTAGCTAACTTTACTACCATTTCTATCAACATATTTGCCATTGCTTTCCATATTTCCTTGCTGAAAATATGCAGCAAACCTATGTAAATACTGGTCATAAGGTAAAATTGCTTCTGATGATGTTCCATAAAAATTACGATACCAAATACCTACTAAAGCCATTAATACTGGAATGTTTTTTTCAAAACTGGTCTCTCTAAAATGATTGTCTGTAGCATGTGCACCTTTTAATAATTCTTCAAAATTTTCATAACCAATAGTAAGTGCAATGCTTAAACCAATGGCACTCCAAAGACTGTAACGGCCACCCACCCAATCCCAAAAAACAAACATATTTTGTGGGTCAATACCAAATTTTTCTACATCCACTTTATTTGTACTCAACGCTACAAAATGTTTTACGATGTCTTCTACTTTGCCACCATTATTTAAAAACCATTCTCTTGCAGCATGTGCATTGGTCATGGTTTCTTGTGTAGTAAAAGTTTTACTAGCTATTAGAAAAAGCGTTTCCTCCGCATTTATTTTTTTGAAAGTTTCGGCAATATGTGTACCATCTATATTGCTTATAAAAAATGTTTGTATTCCACTTACCCAATAGGGTTTTAAAGCCTCAGTTACCATTACGGCTCCAAGGTCGCTACCGCCGATGCCAATATTTACTATGTATTTTATTCTTTTACCTGTGTAACCTTTCCATGTGCCATTGTGTAAATTGGTACAAAAATTTTTCATTTGTAGCTGCACCACTTGTACAGCTGGCATTACATCTTCGCCATCAAGTAATACTGGCTTTCCTGAAAAATTGCGTAGAGCAGTATGCAACACAGCCCTATCTTCTGTTTTATTTATTTTTTCAGCTGAAAACATTGCAGTTATTGCTTCTTGTAAATCACACTCATTGGCTAATTCTATTAATGAAGCAAGTATTTCTTCATCAATATTGTTTTTTGAAAAATCAAATAAAATATTTTCTGATTGGATTGAGTATTTGTTA
>JANXOQ010000203.1 GCA_025357775.1 Ferruginibacter sp.
GATGAAATTTTTTTTATTATTTTTTATATTAAGAAAAATATATTTGTTCAAATTTTTTTATTCATAAATGAAAATAATCTTATCATATTTATTATTAGCTTTTTTAACATTTATGTGTCTTAAAGTATATGGACAAAAAGAACAAAAAAAAGATACTTTTTTTTTATTAAAAAAGAAGGGACTATTAAAACGACTTGGTGAAAGTATTTACAGAGAAGATGAGGTCGAATCTATAGTTATTAATCCTGTAAAAGTAGCAGACCCATTTTTAGAGTACGAAGGTAAACGAATACGATTTATAAACATTGCTCCGACTGGTTTCTATACCATTGTTCATGATACAGTAAATGGAAAAAAATATAATTTTGCTGAAAATGTAGCTGATTTTTTTCATAAAAATACTTTATCAAAATGTATAAAAAATAACTTATTTTTTATGGAAGGAGATAAAGTGATTGCATTAAAATTTTCTGATAATGAACAGTTTTTGAGAACACAACTATTTTTACAAGATGCTAGAATAATTATAAAAGGAGACTCAGCATCCACATTTGTTGATGTGTTTATTTTAACAAGAGATGTATTTTCTATAGGAGGAAGTTTAGAAATAAATAGTAAAACGAAAGGAGAGATTGCAATAAGAGATGAAAACTTATTTGGTACAGGTAATAGGCTTGAAATTACTGGACTATATGACAAATTTCGTAGCCCTGCCTATGCTGTTGGGGCTACATATACCAAAAGAAATATTGCGAGAACTTTTATAAACTGGACAAGTGGTTTTAAAAATTACAGCAGAGCATTTAACAATGGTCAGCAAGCGGAGGTAAATATTTTTACTTCTTTCTCAAAGCCATTTGTTAGTAGATACACAGCATGGACAGGCGCCGCTTATATTGGATTTAATAAAAATATCAATGTATTTAATGATACAGTTTTTAATGATGCTTATAATTATCAATACTTAACCACAGATTTTTGGGGAGGTTTTAATATTGGGTATAAAAATAAAAGTGGATTAGCTTCTGAAAATAGATTGCGACATTTTGTAGCAATGCGTACTTTTTATAATAATTTTTCGATAGTGCCTAACTCAGTTATAGGTCTTGAAAATCCTACTTATGTAAATTTAAATGGCTTTTTATTGAGTTATAGTTTATACAAACAAAACTTTTATCGCACAAATTTTATTTATGGGTTTGGTAGAAATGAAGATGTACCTGAAGGAATAAATGCAACCTTAGTAGCAGGGTATACAAACAAACAAGGGCTTAGACGACCATATTATGGAGTAGAATTTGATAGAACACATCTTGATAAAAAAAGTAATTTTACTACTTATACTTTTCGATTTGGTGGTTATGTGTATGATAAAACACTAGCTGATGCAGTTTTTTTAATAGGCGTAAACAGATTTACAAAACTCGTAAGGCTCCATGCTTATTGGCGTAATAGAAATTTTATTACACTAAATTATACAAGACAATTAAATACAACTGCTTTTAGCAATCCGTTAACTCTATCTAGCGGCTATGGGTTGCCATATTTTAATAATGTAAATTTTGGAGCAGATACTAGGTCTACTATAAAAATCGAATCTGTATTTTTTAATCTTAAAAAGCTTTTCGGTTTTAGATTTGCTCCTTTTTTTTATACAGATTTGAGTTTGCTTAAACCAATAAATCAAACTTCTTCAATGACAAATGGATACACATCTGTAGGGGGAGGTATACGAGCCAGAAACGAAAATTTAGTTTTTGGTACAATTGAGTTAAAAGGATATTATTTTCCAAGAATAACAGATGGTATGAAAAATTGGCGAATCGAATTTACAAGTAAACTTTCTTTTAATTTTAATACAACATTTATTCGTAGACCTGAGTTTGTATCACCTAACTAAAAGTACTAAAAATTTAAAGTGTATAGTAAAGAAGAAGCTTCGAAGGTTTGCCAAAAATTTTGGACAAATTTTGGAAAATATATGCAGCCTGTACCAAGTGCATTTGGAGAAAAGATAAATTGGATAAATTATAAAACTGGTATTAAGGGGATTTTTTTCAAAATGAATGCAGATAATAATAATGTAATTATTGCTATTGAAATTTCTTGCAAAGACCATGAATTGCAAATGCAATATTTCGATTTATTTATACATTTAGAAAAAAAATTTATTAATTTTATGGGCGCCAACTTTACGTTTGAGAAAAACTACATAGATATTTATGGGAAAGATTTAAGTAGAATTTTTTATTCTTTAGGTAAAATAAATATTTACAGAGAAACTGACTGGCCAGCAATTATTACTTTTTTAAAAAAATATATTACAGCACTTGATAATTTTTGGTTTAATTACAAAGTAGCATTTGAATTGCTATAATAAAATTAATAGGTAGTACTAGTTACTTTTGCTCTTCCCAATGCCGATAAATCTACTTCTATATTTTCTTCTACATTTACATAGCCCTTATCTTTCATAGTAGTAGCAAGTGTAATAATATCTTTCACAAAAATATCAATTTGTTTCTTCTTTAATTCTTTCAACGAAAAACACATATCATATTCCCCTTCTCTTCCTTTTGGTCCAATATTATCGCAAGTGATTTTCTTTATTTTATTTTTCTTTTTAAATTTAGCTATATAATTTGCCAAAGGTTTATTACTGGGTACCCCGCAGCACATGCTACCAAATTTTACTACCAACCTATAAGTAGTTTTTTGAGCATAAATACTGTTTGATAAAAACAAAATAACTGCAAACAAAATCACCTTTTTCATATATCAAATATAATTTATTTTACTTTACTCTTCTCATTAAAATCTGTTCAACATCTGTTAAATTCACTTTTTTTATTTTTAATAAAATTAGTAAATGATACAATAAATCAGCAGCTTCATTTTTAAATAGTTCATCATTATTGTCTTTTGCTTCTATCACCAATTCCACCGCTTCTTCACCTACTTTTTGTGCTACTTTATTTATACCTTTTTTGTACAATTTATTTGTATAAGAATTTTCATCGTTTTCATCTATTCTTTGGTGAATGGTCTTTTCTAGCTTATATAAAAAACCTTTTGCATCTGCTTCTCCAAAGCAGGTTTGTGTACCTGTGTGGCACACAACACCCGTTGGTAATGCTTTTATAAGAATGGTATCATTATCACAGTCTATTTTTAATTCTTTAAGTATTAAAAAATTACCACTCGTTTCTCCCTTCGTCCACAACCTATTTTTACTGCGACTAAAGAAAGTTACTTTTTTTTCAGCTTGTGTTTTTAAGAATGCTTCTTCATTCATATACCCAAGCATGAGCACTTGTAAGGTTGTGTAGTCTTGTATAATTACAGGTACCAATCCATCTCCTTTTTTAAAATTGATATTCATTATTTTATATTTTTTATTGCCGATAAGTCGGTAAGACGTTTTTTAATTTTTGTTAAGCATTTACTTCTTTAAAAAATGCAAGGCGGGAAGAGAAATGCTTTGCA
>JANXOQ010000209.1 GCA_025357775.1 Ferruginibacter sp.
TTATTTTTCGTGGACAACATTTTCCGTTTTACACAGGCAGGTTCTGAGGTATCGGCTTTGCTAGGTCGTATGCCAAGTGCGGTGGGTTACCAACCAACATTGGCTACAGAAATGGGCTTGATGCAAGAGCGTATTACTTCTACAAAAAATGGTTCTATTACATCTGTACAAGCGGTATATGTACCAGCAGATGATTTGACAGATCCGGCTCCGGCAACTACCTTTGCCCATTTGGATGCTACAACAGTATTGAGCAGAAAAATTGCCGATTTAGGTATTTACCCTGCGGTTGATCCATTAGATAGTACTTCAAGAATATTGACAGTGGCTATTGTAGGCGCTGAGCATTACAATACTGCGGATAGGGTAAAATTAATTTTACAGCGTTATAAAGAATTGCAAGATATCATCGCTATCCTTGGATTGGATGAATTGAGTGATGAAGATAAATTGGTAGTAAGTCGTGCTCGTAAAGTACAACGTTTCTTAAGCCAACCATTCTTTGTGGCAGAACAATTTACAGGTTTAAAAGGTGTACTTGTTCCTATTGAAGATACAATTAGAGGTTTTAATGCTATTATGGATGGTGAAGTAGATGAATACCCAGAAGCAGCATTTAACCTTGTAGGTACTTTAGAAGATGCTGTGGAGAAAGGTAAGAAATTGATGGCAGCGGCAACAGCATAGTTAGATATGAGTATTGAGTAGTTAGTATTTAGATATTAGTATTGAGATGCTAGTATTTAATATTGAGATAACTTAATTCAATCTTTTTACTTAATTCAAATTTTATAATAACCATAAAGTATTTGAGGCTTAGTCTCAATACTCAATACTCAGTACTATGATTCTTGAGATTCTTACACCCGAAAAAAAAATATTCAGTGGAGAAGTGTACGGCGTACAAATGCCAGGTATAAATGGTTTGTTTGAAGTATTGGACAAACATGCTCCGCTTGTTAGTGCATTACAAAGTGGTAAGTTGAAAATATTAAAAGATAAATTAAATACTAATTCTTATACCATTAAAAGTGGATTTGTAGAAGTGTTGAATAATAAAACAACGGTGCTTGTAGAAGCTGCTGTGGAGTTGTAATAATTGTTTATATAATTTTTTTAAAGCCTGCATATTTATGTAGGCTTTTTTGTATTTATGTACTTTAGTAAACAGTATATTTATTTCACTCTACATCCTTCTGTACCCTATTTGCATAATAAACGCCACTTAAAATAATGAGCAAACAAATAAATTGTTTCCACCAGTTGTAAAAAATAGTACTTATTATTTCTTTAAATGATAGATTACCAGCGAAAATAATATCGTTGTGCTTGTATAATATGGCCCACATAATAGCTACTGCAGGTATAGCATAGGTAACCATGGAAGCAAATACCATACCTGCCCTTTTCATAAGCACATAAAAAATAACAGATGCAAAAGCAGTACCTATTACACCTAAAATAAAAGTATACCCAGTTGCTATAAGCATAGGAGTACTAAAAATATCTTGGCTAAAATAACCAGTAAAGTATAAAACTACAGCAGCAGGTATAGCATTAAGCGAAAGTGCTACTGAAGCTATATGTAAAGAAGGAATGCCGCTCAGATATTTACCTACCATGTTTACATTGAGCCCATACATTATAGTAGCTAGTACTATTAATAAAGTAAAAAGAAAACTTATAGAATCGTAATGCCCAAGGGGCTGAGCAAAATATAATAAAATACTACCTGCAAAAGATATGCAAATACCTAAAATTTTATTTTTTGCTACATTATTATTAAAAAATAAAGCACCCATTAAAATTACAAATACTGGCGTAAGAGCATTTAAAGAACCAGCAAGGGAGCTATCAAGTTTTGTTTCGGCAATGCAAAAAAGAAATGCAGGTATTAAACTACCCAAAAAACCAGAGAGGAAAATTGTAAAAATTTTATTTTTGGGTATTGTTTTAAACTTTTTTATTGCCACTGGTAAAAGTACCAAGCCAGAGAAAATAATACGAAGTGCTGCTAACTGAAAAGGCGAAAGCCTTTCCATTCCTTTAATCATTAAAATAAAGCTACTGCCCCAAATAAGAGAAAGGACTAAAAATATTAACCAATTTATTCCTTTATTACCCAAAATGTGTATAATTTTTGCAAAGGTGCAGCTAAAAAACTAAAGAAGATACTTGTTTATTAACAAAATTTTGTTTTATTTGCGCCTCAATCAAATTAAAAAAATCAAACCTTAAAATTATGAGTTTAGTTAAAGAATTTAAAGCATTTCTTTTTAAAGGAAACGTAGTTGATTTAGCAGTAGCAGTTATAATCGGTGCTGCATTTGGAGCAATTATAACATCATTAGTAGATGATATAATAACTCCATTATTACTTGCACCTGCACTTAAAGCAGCTGGTGCGGAGGATATTAGTAAACTAACATGGGGAACTGTGAAGTATGGAAATTTTTTAGCTTCAATTATTAAATTTGTAGTAATTGGTGCTGTTTTATTTGGCGTAGTAAAAGCAGCAGCAAAAGCAATGAAAACTGCAGATGCAGCACCTGCACCACCAACACCTACAGAAGCTTTGCTTACTGAAATTAGAGATAACTTAAAGAAATAAAATAATATTAAATCACAAAAAAGCACCAAAATAAAATTTGGTGCTTTTTTATTTTATAAGCACCTTTGCGCCCAAAATAACGTCTTAATAAAAAATTGACAACTTATTAACCTACAAAAACATGAAAACAAAAATTTATTTATTGGTAGCAACATTATTTGCTACAACTACGTTAATTGCACAAACAACTGCCGATGCAAAAAAAGCTGCTGATGAAGCTGCAAAAACCTTAACTGCTGGTAAAGCAGACCTTAAAGAAGGTTGGACAAAATCAGGTACATTAAATCTTTCTGGTACACAAGCAGGTATTAACAATGAATGGGAAAAAGTAAATGGTGGTGAGCAATCATTTATAGGAATTAAAGGAATTGTAGATTACAATTTTGATAGAAAAAAAGGGAAAACAAATTGGTTAAATTCTTTTCGAGGAAGATATGGTGTAGCAAAAACTACATCTACAGGTGATGCGTTTTTAAAGAATGATGATTATTTAAACTTTAACTCTATTTACGGAAAAGAGTTTCGTAAAAATTGGAGCTATGCTGGTTATTTTGGTTTAGAGTCTCAGTTTGAAAATGCATTTATGACTCCAGGATTTATTAAGTTTGGTCCTGGTATATTGTACAAACCAAACGTTCATTTCTCTGTGTTAATGTCTCCACTAATGGTGCAGGTTACTACTAAATTAAAATCTAGCTTAAAAAATGTAGATGCTTTTGGTGTTGAAGCAGGCAAATCTGTTGCATTTGGGCTTGGTGCATTTGTGCAAGTAAACGCTAACTACGATTTAGCAAAGGGTGTTAATTATAAATCAACTACTACTTTATATTCTAACTATCTTAAAAACCCCGGCAATGTAGTTTTTGATATGAACAACTTATTTACTTTTACTGTAAATAAATACATCGGTGCTACTCTTTTATTGAATGCTAGATACAATGATGTAGAAATATCTGGTATGCAAATACAACATGCACTTGGGCTTGGCTTAAACTACAAATTATAATCATATTTGATTTCCTAAAAACTCAAATAACTAATACATTTGCAACCCGATGGCTTAGCCATCGGGATTGTTTTTTTATAAAATTTTTTAAAAGTGGCTACAACCGAATCATACCAAATAAAGCTAGAGGAATTTGAAGGTCCTTTTGACTTACTGCTTTTTTTTATAGAAAGAGA
>JANXOQ010000216.1 GCA_025357775.1 Ferruginibacter sp.
ATTAAAATACCAAGCAGGTAGTAATATTGGGCATTTTATTATTAAAAATAATATTCCTACAAATAATATGTTTCTTTTTAAATCAGGTTTAGGGTATTCCATACATTTTACAAGCAATGCCATTATACCACATAAAGATGATACCGAAAATTTAGCAAAAGGAACATGGCTTATAACTCCTAAAGAAAAATTAACAGAACTTAAAGAGAAAAAAATAAGCTATGAAATTATTTACAGTATGAATAATTTTGATGTATCAAGATTATCATTAAAATTTATAAATCCTAATACTAGAAGTGAAGTAACAGTGCCTTACTGTTTAGTTAAAATAAATTGAAGTAGAAAAAAGTATTTTTACAAAATAAATTAACAACCACTAATTCGCTTTCACCTCTGTACACAAATCTTGTAAAATTTTCTTTGCATCTCCAAAAAGCATAGAAGTTTTTGGTTGAAAAAATAATGCATTTTCAATACCAGCATAACCCGGCTTCATACTGCGTTTGTTTACAATTACATTTTTTGCTTGCTCTACTTCTAAAATTGGCATGCCGTATATTGGGGAAGTTGGGTCATTTTTTGCGGCAGGGTTTACCACATCGTTTGCACCCAAAATTAATACTACATCGGTTGTTTTAAAATTACCATTTGCATCTTCCATTTCTTCTAATTTTTCATACGCTACATCTGCCTCTGCAAGCAGCACATTCATGTGGCCTGGCATACGCCCAGCCACTGGGTGTATTGCGTACGACACTTCCACCCCTTTATCTGTTAATATTTTTTCTAGCTCATGGCATGTATGTTGCGCTTGCGCTACTGCTAAACCGTAGCCAGGCACAATTATTACTTTTTTTGCATAACTCATTAACATAGCCGCATCACTAATGGTAACTTCTTTGTATGCACCGTATGCCTCTGATGATGCTGTTGCAGCATTGCTAGCACCCCAATTACCAATTATTACATTAAGCAAACTACGGTTCATAGCTTTACACATAAGCACTGTAAGAAGCGTACCTGCTGCACCTACCAAAATACCACCTGTAAGCATGGCTTTATTATCATATAAAAAACCGCCGCAAGCTGCTGCTACTCCAGTAAGAGAATTGAGTAACGAAATAACAACTGGCATATCCGCACCGCCAATAGGCAATACAAAAAAGATACCATACAAAATGGCTAAAGCAAATGTACCATAAAAATATATATGCGCATTTTCTACTGGTGCAAAATAAGTCAATACTGCTCCTGCTAAAATAATGGCAAACAACATTGCATTAAAAATATGTTGCCCTTTAAAGCTTATATCTTTTTGCTTACCGCTTAGTTTTAAATAAGCAATAATACTTCCAGCAAAAGAAATACTACCTATTACTAACCCAAAAACGATGGCAATGTAATGTCCCAATTCAATTTCGCTACCACTTATTTTATTAAACTCAATAAGAGAGATTAGCATAGCACATGCACCGCCCATACCATTAAAAAGGCTTACCATTTCTGGCATCTGTGTCATTTTTACCCTACGAGAACTTACTGAGCCTAGCACTCCACCAACAACCAAAGCACCAAACATCCAAATTAAATTCCCTAATTTTTGTCCACCTGCATTTTCATACAAAAATATTGTTCCAAAAATTGCTAGAGCCATGCCACCCGCTGCTATTAAATTCCCTTTACGAGCTGTTTCGGGATGAGACAACATTTTTAAACCTATAATAAATGTTACAGAAGCTATAAGATAAATAATGGTGAGAATAGAAAACATAATGTGATAATATAATTAATTTGATTATTTGCTAGTTAGCAAATGTGCCTTTTTTTAAATTCGAATTTCTTTTATTTGTTTACTACCTGTTGATAATTGTCTACTGCTTTTTTATTGTCTCGTCCTGATTTTGGTTGACTCATTTTAGTTAAAAAGGGTAGGGATAATAAATACACTTTTTACTAATTAAAGTATTAATATTTCTTTTGAAAAGAGACTTAATGTTTTAAAGATTAAGCCCTTTTCTCAAGCGTTTTGTTTTTTCGGTTATTACAAATTTACATCTATTTTAGGTTTTCTGTAATAAGTTTTCCATTTCCTTTTTAGTTCTCCTGTTTGCGTATGAGCTTCATTAGGGGTTAGCATATCTATGCTCCTGTGTGGTCTTCTGCTATTGTAATAATCTATAATTTTTTTTACATCAATTTTTGCTGTTTCAATATCTTTATAATTTATTTGTTGTTCGGTTGTAAATTCCCCTTTTATGGTTTTATTTACTCTTTCTGCAATGGCATTTTCTTTAGGGTCTCCTGTTTGTGTCATGCTAATTTTTACTTCATTTTTTTGTAATAATTTTACATAAGCATTACAACAATATTGAACACCCCTGTCGCTATGGTGTATTAAATTTAATGTTTTATTTTGTCTTTGTTTTAAAGCCATTTTTAAAGCTATTAAACATCCATTTACACTTAGGTCTTCATGCACACAATAGCCAACAATTTTTCTGCTATACATATCTGTAATCAAACTTAGGTAACAAAATAATCTTTCTTTTTGTAGCCATATAAAAGTAATGTCGGATACCCAAACTTCATCAGCTCTTGAGCATATATAATTGTAGGGTACAAAGTTTTTATATTTATTAAAAAAATGGTAGCTCTGTGTAGTACGAGCCTTGTTATTACGATGTTTGACGAGTAATCCATTGTTTCGCAAAATGCTATAAAACTTATCTCTGCCTACACTAAATTGATGCTTCTGAATTTCTTTTTCTAAGCATTTATGTAAATTTCTGCCACTACCTTTTTTCCAAGTTTTTCTTTCTTTTAGCACTAAGTCCACTACAATTTTTTCTTTTAAACATACTTGACTATTATTTTTTAGTTTAGCATAATATGCTTGTTTACTTACTCCAAAAATGGCACACATATCCACTACTTTTTCTTGTTGTCTTTGTTGTTTAAAACTGTGGATGGTTTGGCTGTAAATTTTTTTTTAATATTGATACCAAATTTCTTTTCGGCTATCTCAATTGCATGTTGCCAAAGGTCTGCTCTGAGCTCAGCTACTCGAAGAAGTTCTTTGAGTTCTGCATTTTCTTGTTCTAGTTTTTTGTCGCTAATATTTTGTTTCATAGTAGCAAAGTTAGCAATGGGCATTTCAATTTTTTCATAGCCTTTTAAGCCTTGGCTTTGCCTTATCCAATAGAGGATGGTTGCGTTGCCTTTGATGCCATAAATTTGTTGAGCTTGATGTTTGTTGAGCTTGCCGCTTAATACTTCGTTTACGATTTTTAGCTTAAAATCTTCTGTGTAGAAAAGCTGTTGTTTGCCAATTTTATTTTGGCTTTGTTTTTTACTTTGGCTTGGAGTAAAGCCCTTTTTTTGTTTCATTTTTGTCCTGTTTTTAGTTGACTTATCCCTTGTTTTGGAGTCAACCTATTTCAGGACTATACA
>JANXOQ010000238.1 GCA_025357775.1 Ferruginibacter sp.
TTATTTTTATTATAGTCAAAATATTTTGTGTTTTAGCACTTGTTTTTAAACCAGCCAAGTTTATGAAATACAAAATAATAATAGAAGAAATTGCAATTGTTATTTGAATAGTAGAGGTATCTTTTGTATTTGGTATTAATACTTTTGCAATATACTCTGCACCAATTATAGCAATACCCGCTACAGATGTAGCATCTGAAATAAGAATAATACAATTTATACCAAATGCTATAGATGGGTGATAAGCATAAGAAAATATTTTATAAAAACAACCAGTTACTGGATATCTGCTACCAATTTCTGCAAAAGTGAGTGCGCCACAAATTGCTATAATTCCTCCAAAAATCCAAACAGCAAAAAAAATAACTGGTGTATGAGCTTCCGCAGCTACAGTAGCAGGTGTACGAAAAATACCCATCCCTATAACAAGCGTAATCATTAGCATTGTAAAATCAAAACGACTAAGTGATTGTTTGGTTATAATCATAACAGCATTGATAAGTTAAAATTACAATGTACAGTAAAACAATTTATTTTGCAAAAAATATCGCTTTATCTTTGTAGCAATATTTATATTGGTCTCGTAGTATAATGGATAGTATTAGAGCCTCCGAAGCTCCAGATTCAGGTTCGATTCCTGACGAGGTCACTATGTAAAATTTATGAATGTAGATAAAATTGTTTTTTCCTATTTTCTTAAAATAATAAAAAAATTAAGCCCAAGTAATATCACTAGGGTTTAAAGTTGCAATAAAATCATTTCCTACTTTTTGCCCACTAGCTAGCATACGTTTCATCTCGGCAATATCAAAATTTAAGCCGCCAGGGCCGCCACCCAATGGTCTTTCAGGTCTAAATGAATATAATTTTAATGGAACTTTATCTTCATAAGGATTATCCCTTCCCTTTACTCTAAAAAATTCGTCTACTTGTGCTGCATCAATACCACTGCGTTTTATTTTTCTTTTTACCGCATCAATGTATTCCAAGGCTTCGTTGTATTGGGTAGGAATAATAAGGTCGTTTTTGCCTACATCTTCTGTAAAAATATCTATAGTTTGTTGTAGAATAGGAAAAATACTTTCAAACTGTCCATCCACAATTACTTTTTGCCCAGTAGATAATAATATGATAAATATTTCTGTAGCACCAGCATCTATAGCCATTTGCACACCCGCATACTCTCTTACGCCACCATCTACATATTGAAAATGTGGATTAGCTTCTCCAGGCAAATTCAAGTTTATTTTAACTGTGGGCATAAATACTGGCTGACATGCAGATGCCATTATCACTTTTCTAAATTGGTCAGCATTTACAATTTTTTTTACTTCATAATTTTTTGACTCTTTAGGATTTTGCTCATTTGTAAAAACAACTAATTCGCTTGTTTGTAAACATACTGTTGTTAAATATATTTTTTTGCCAGAGTTTATTAATTTTTCATAATTAGTATCGTTGTAGTATTCAGAAATTAAATCAAATAAAGGGCTAGCATCAAAAATTGAATGTTCGTCTAATCGATCCCCCAGGTTAAATTTATTTATAACATTATTATTAGTAATGGTAGTATACAGTTTTTCTAGCAATGCAAATTCACCCATAGCAGCAAGTGGTACAATTAATGAACCAGTGCTAGTGCCTACATAGGTATCAAAATTTAGATTAGGGTATTCTTTCAATAATCTTTTTAAAACACCTACTGCAAATGCGCCTTTGCTACCACCGCCACTTATTACTAATGCTCTATTCATGGTTTATTGTTAAATTGTTTATTTGCATATTTGTTCTATTACCTTAAGCTTTTTGCCAACAGCAAATCTCACATTCATTCATTAAACTTCTCTATTACTTTTTTCTTTTTACTTATACGAATACCAATAGACATTTGTAGCCACCAAGTTTTAAATTCATAATCTCTATGCGCAGAAAAGCCAAATACTAATTTGTTTAATAAATCTGCATTAATACCACCCCCTATTAATTTTTGTTTTCCGGTACACCATAAATGCTCAGCACTTAAATTTATATTGGCAGCGCCTCCAAATACAAATGCATTTATTGTTTTTATTTTTACAGAAGTATTAAGACCAAATTGCCCTTCAATTACTTTGCCTGTATAAAATGCACCCATAATTATACCAGCTCTTAGTTTATGATTTACCAAAGTAAATTGAGGTATTATTTGAATGCCGCCTATATATAAATCTGCACCTGTTTTAAAATTAGTTACCATGCCATTATGTAGCTTAGCATGCATTATAAACCCTTCAGGAAACTCAGTATCATTTTGTGCAATACAAATTTGTTTAAATAAAATAAACGCAAATAAAATTATAAATCTACTGCCTTTACATATCATATCATTTTTATTTAAAAAATTATTAAAAGTAATATTGAACTTTTTTAATAGCTCATTTAAAAGTTGATTATAACAAAAATTAAACCATATTTTAAAGAATGAAATACGTTTATTATATGGCTATTAAAACGAATGAAATTAAATTACTCAAATTATTACCTACTACATTATATAAAAAAACTATAACTATTAAATTATAAATAGCACCTAAACAATTTTATTTATACCAATTTTATTACAAAATAATTTCTTTAAAAATTTATTAAATAAACAATGCCAATGCACTAAAATAATAATCAATCGGCATATTGTATTTTTAATTTAGAAACTCATTTGTTGTTATTAAAGTAAGAAATTATTACTTTTTTGTATTTCTTTTTTTGCAGTATTTAATGGTTTCTAAAGTAAGTATATAAACAGCATTTTACATTTCACTTCGCTTATATTAGTTCCAATACCTGCCTTATGCATTTAAAAATCAATTTGGCATCCAACAGCGTATTATCTTTTTTATAAAAAGATTCTTTTGTTAAAATTCCTAAGGCTTGTTTAATTCCTTCTATTTGTTCTAAATAAAATATTTGTTTTTCACTGCAAATAAGCATTCCCTACTCTCTCTTTCCCCACTAATGTTGCTTCTCCATGCCCATTATACACAACAGTATTATTTGGCAGGGTAAGCAATTTTTCTTTTATACTTTTTATCAATTGCTCATGGTTACCACCTGGCAAGTCACTTCTGCCAATGCTATTTTTAAACAATACATCACCTGCTATTACAAAATTTTGTTTGGCACAGTAAAAACTAATACTGCCCGGGCTGTGTCCTGGCGTGAGTAATACTTTCAATTCATCCTCTCCTAGTTGTATAGTATCGTCATCGTTTAAAAAAATAAAATCACCTTCGTAGTTATCAAATGGGAGGTTATATATAAGCCCGCTCGTAACAGCAAAAGCTAAAACAGGTTCTTCATTTTTATGCATTTGCAGCGTAAGGTTATATTTTTCTGCTATAAATTTATTGCCAAACACATGGTCAAGGTGGCAATGGGTATTTAAGAGCATAGTAGGTTTTAGTTTTTTATCTTCAATAAAAGCAACCAATACTTCTTTCTCAGTATCATAATAGCAGCCTGGGTCTATAATTATACAATAGTTAAATTCGTTATAAAGTAGGTAGGTATTTTCTACAATAGGGCTAAATTGGAATGATTTTATGGTAAACATCTATGTATATTTAAAATGATTTTTATCGTAAGTATTTATAAGCTAATTTTATTACTTAATATCAATAAACTTGTATGACAAAGTTCAGTAGAATATTTTTAATTTTTTCGATTTTAATTTTCGAAATAGCCACAAGTAATGCGCAAGTAAATGCAGTTACGTTTGGTAAAAATAGGGTTCAATACAAAAAATTAAAATGGGAGTATTATCAAACCAAAAATTTTAATGTTTACTTTTATGAAGCAGGTAAAGAGCTTGCAAAGTATGTAGCACAAGCTGCAGAAAAAGAATTGCCACAAATAGAAGCTGCTACAGAATATAGCCTTCAACGCCGTGCAAATATTATTTTATATAATGAGTATGCAGATATGCAACAAACCAATATTGGGCTAGAAACTGACTTGCTAAATACTGGTGGGGTTACTAGATTGGTGAACAATAAAATGGTTGTATATTTTGATGCTAACCACCAAAATTTAAAAAGGCAAGTACGGCAAGGCATTGCGGACATCATTACCAAAAACCTTTTATTTGGAGATGATATTGGCGAAGTAGCAAGCAACCAAGCGCTGCTAGACCTGCCTACATGGCTTACGGATGGCTACGTAGCGTACATAGGCCAAAACTGGAGTACAGAGTTAGATGATGAATTGAAGAGTGAAATACTGAGTAATAATTTTACAAAATTTTCAAAGTTTGCTTACTACAAGCCTTTATTAGCGGGGCATGCATTTTGGTATTACATAGAAGAAAAATATAAAAAAGAAAACGTAACTTATTTTTTATATCTAGCAAGAATTTATAAAAATTTAGACAAGGCAAGTAGACAAATAACAAAGCTAAAATTTAAACAATTGCAGGCAGAGTTTATGGAATATTCAGACGAAAAGTATTCCAACGACATAGCTAGAAGAAGGGCTTACCCTAAAGGAAATTACATAGAAGGATTTGATATAAACAAGCGATTAAATTATTATCGTTTTAATGTAAACCCTAATAAAAAAAATAGCGACTATGTAGTTACACAATTTAAAAAAGGAATTGTTCGCTTAAAACTGGTTACAGGATATAACGAAAGTAAAAACCTACTTAAGTATGGCATTAGAACTTTAGAGGCTCAAATAAATCCTAGCTATCCATTGGTGGCATGGGACCCTAAAGGCACTAGGCTTGCGGTGGCGTATACTACAGAGGGACATTTAAAATTATTTATATATGATGTAATAAGCGATATAAAGCAATATAAATTTGACCTTACTGATAAATTTGACCAAATACAAGATATTAAATATATGCTTGACAGCAGAACGTTATTGTTTTCTGCGGTAAAGAATGGACATACAGATATTTATACTTTTGAAATAGAAACAGAAAAAATTAAGCAGGTTACCAACGATGTGTACGATGATGTAGACCCATCTTTTGTATCTTTTCCTGGAAAAATAGGTATTATTTATAGCAGCAATAGACCAAGTGCAGATGCGAAAACGGGTGATACCGTTTTACCAAGCAATAGCCGCTACAATGTATTTTTAATTACAGATTTTGGTGGCAAGGCAGAAGTAAATCAAATAACACAATTAACAAAACTAAAATATGGCAATGCACGTTTTCCTACACCATACAACAGCACACATTTTACTTTTGTTAGCGATGAAAATGGAATAGGAAACAGATATGCAGGGTTTTTTACAACAAAAGCAGAAGGCTTAGATACCTTAGTAATTATAGGGGATGAGATATTGCGTAACCCAAATCAAAAAACAGTAGACAGCACATTGCTTGCAAATAAAAAAGCAGACGTGGACTCTATTGCAGTGGTAGCAGTTTCATCAGACTCCACTTATATTTTCCCCCTTACAAACTACCCAAGCTCACTTGCAGAAAGTAGAGTAGCAGGCGAAAATAACCAACTAAGTGAAGTAACAAGAGAGAGTGATGAAAAGAACTTATACAAATTAAAAATAGATGAAAATACATTGCGCAGAAGAAATATTAATGCAACACCTACCGAATACGCAAAGAAATTAATGCGAGAAAGTAAATTGACAAATGTAAAAGTGGCTGGTGATGGAAAATTAATTGACAATGCTGTAAAAGATTCTGCAAAAAAACAGGATGACTTTTTTCAAACAGAATTTGCAAATGAAAAAGCAGATACTAGCAAAAAAAATAAACAATTGGCTTTACAAAACGATGAAACTAGCGATGATGAAAATATTTTAGCAAAAGCAAAATTGTATAAATATAAACCATTAAAATTTTCTATAGATTATGGAAGTGGAGGCTTTAGTAGTGCTGTTTTGTATAATAAATATCAAACCTATGGCGGCGGCGCTGGGCCAATAAGGCTAGGTGGCTCAAGCCCAGTAAGTGGGCTTATAAGAATGGGTACATCAGACCTTATGGAAGATATAAAAATAAATGGTGGGTTTAGAATTGGTAGTGGTTTAAAGGATAACGAATGGTTATTAAATTACCAAAATCTTAAAAGAAGATTAGATTGGGGGCTTACTTTTTATAGAACCGTTACAGGTGTTGGTTTTGAAGGAAATGGTTTATTTTTTCCTGGTAAATCATTTACAAATTTATATCAAGTAAATATTTCTTATCCGTTTGATAATGCAAAAAGTTTACGATTTAGTACGGCTATTCGTTCAGATAAATTAGTTGCAAGTTCTGTAAGTAGTTATCCTACAACTTTATTATTTGAAGATGAAAAAACGCTCTTCTCCATGTCTCACTTAGAGTTTGTGTATGACAATAGCCAAGTACTTGCACAAAATATAATGGTGGGTGCAAGAGGTAAAATATTTTTTGATTGGAATAGAAAAGTAAATAAATCCTTATCAGATGATGGACCTAATAGTTTTAATGGAGGTTTTGATGGAAGGTACTATCATCAAATTTATAGAAACTTTATTTGGGCAGGTCGCATAGCAGGAGATTTTAGTTTTGGCGATCAAAAAATAAATTATTATTTAGGTGGTGTAGATGGTTGGCTCATGTTTGGTAACAATGTAAGGAGTGATGGTAGCTATCGTTTTTTTGCAGAAAATAATAAACCTGATCAAACTCAAAATTATGCTTTTCAAAGCTTGGCAGTAAATATGCGTGGCTTTGTACAAAACATTGCTAGTGGCAATAATGCCATAGTTTTTAATAGTGAGTTTAGGCTGCCAGTATTTACAACACTGTTTGACAAAACGATTAACAATGCCTTTATAAGAAATTTTCAGCTTACACAATTTATAGACCTTGGTACAGCATGGAGTGGCGGTATAAGCAATATTAAAAGACCTGTAATAGCATACAACACTGCAATAGCCCCAGGGATACCTGGGCCCGTAACAGTTAGTGTAAAAGCTGGTGGTATTGGACCATTTGCAGGTGGCTATGGCTTTGGAGCAAGGAGCACACTATTGGGTTACTTTATAAAATACGATATAAGCTGGCCAATGAATGTTTTTTTTAAAGGCAAACCACAAATGTATTTTGCACTTGGGTTAGATTTTTAAATGAAAATGATTATCAAAAAATATTTAGCCGATTCAAAATTTGAGTCGGTTTTTTTGTTAATCTTACCTAATATAAAACTTTCATTTTTTATATTTAATTATTGCAGTTTTTTTACTTTAAAACTAAAACCTTTTATCTAAAGTCCAATTAAGCACCCCAACCTTCCCTATCCAAACTCCTATACTGTATTGCTTCGGCAAGGTATTCAGGTTTTATATCTTTACTATCTGCAAGGTCTGCAATGGTTCGGCTCACTTTCAAAATACGGTCGTAGGCACGTGCGCTTAGGTTCAGTTTTTCCATAGCCACCTTTAACAAATTTGCCCCTGCGGTAGATATTTGGCAAACTTCTTTTAACTGTTTGCTACTCATTTGTGCATTAGCGTACACACCGATACTTTCTTTGTATCGTTCGGCTTGTATTTCTCGTGCATGTATTACACGGGCTCGTATGCTTTCACTTTTTTCAAAATCTTTGGTGCTTTGCATTTCACTAAAAGCTACAGGTGTTACTTCCACATGCAAATCTATTCTATCTAATAATGGGCCAGATATTTTACCTAAATATTTTTGCACAATACCTGGGCCACAGCTACATTCTCTTTCGGGGTGATTAAAATAACCGCATGGGCAAGGGTTCATAGAAGCAATAAGCATAAAACTTGCAGGAAAATCTAACGCTATTTTTGCTCGGCTAATGGTCACTTTTCTTTCTTCCATTGGTTGGCGCATTACTTCCAATACGGTTCTTTTAAACTCAGGCAGCTCGTCTAAAAATAATACGCCATTATGTGCCAAAGAAATTTCGCCAGGTTGTGGGTTACCACCGCCGCCAACTAGTGCTACGTCAGAAATTGTATGATGAGGCGAACGAAAGGGTCGCTTGCTTACTATTGTTGCATTCTCAGGAAGTTTTCCTGCAACGCTATGTATTTTTGTAGTCTCAAGTGCTTCGTGCAAAGTGAGTGGTGGTAAAATTGTAGGCAATCTTTTTGCCAACATGGTTTTACCTGCACCAGGTGGTCCTATCAAGATAGCATTATGCCCGCCAGCAGCTGCAATTTCCAATGCACGTTTAATATTTTCTTGCCCCTTTACATCGCAAAAATCTATTTCAAAATCACTTTGAGCATCAGCAAATTCTGCACGAGTATCTACAATGGTTTGTACCAATGTTTTTTCATCTTTAAAAAAATCTATTACATCATTTATATGTTTTACTCCAAATACTTTTAAGTTATTTACCATGGCAGCTTCACGAGCATTTGCAGCTGGTAATATCAATCCTTCAAAACCTTCTTTGCGTGCCTGTATAGCTATAGGTAATGCACCTTTTATTGGTCTCACTTCTCCATCAAGGCTAAGCTCACCCATTATTACAAATTTTTCTAACCGCTCAGGGTTTGTTATTTGTTCGGTTGCACCAAGCGTGCCTATGGCTATTGGAAGGTCAAATGCAGAACCTGTTTTTTTAATATCAGCTGGCGCAAGATTTACCACCAATTTTGTACGTGGCATGTAATAATGATTGCTTTTTATTGCACTCTCTACTCGTTGCAAACTTTCCTTAACCGCATTATCTGGCAAGCCTACTATAAAATAATGTTGCCCTTGGTTAGTTACATTTACTTCCACCGTTATTGTAATTGCCTCCACACCATACACCGCACTACCAAAGGTTTTTACAAGCATGCTAGTTTTATTTTTTTTTGAAGATAATGATTTGTAAAAGGATGCGCAAAAAATATTATGAAAATGCACTTAATGTAATATCAAAAGAATATAACCTCCATTTTAAAAATAGAAGTTAACAGTAAGATGAGAGTAAGTAACACTCATTTTTTGCCCAAAAATACCGAAGTTTGCAATTTCCTTTTCAATAGTTTACATTTGAATAATATTGAAATATTTTAACCATAAATAGTGCATGCAGCAATGGCAAGAATTATAGGAGTAGCAAATCAAAAAGGGGGCGTAGGCAAAACTACCACAGCAATAAACCTTGCTGCTAGTTTAGCAATATTAGAATATAAAACATTGTTGGTAGATGCTGACCCACAAGCCAATAGCACCACAGGTATTGGATTTGATTTGCAAAATATTACAAAAAGTTTGTATGATTGTATGGTAAATGAAGCTACTGCAAGCGAAGTAGTCCTTAAAACAGATATGGAGTTTTTAGACCTTATACCATCACACATTGACCTTGTAGGTGCAGAAATAGAAATGATAAACTATCCAAATAGGGAAACAGTTTTAAAAACCATTTTAGATGCAATAAGAGACCAATACGATTTTATTGTAATAGACTGCTCTCCTTCGCTTGGATTAATAACGGTAAATGCATTGGTAGCTGCTGACAGTGTTGTTGTACCAGTACAAACAGAGTTTTTTGCACTTGAAGGTTTAGGAAAATTACTAAATACCGTAAAAATTGTTCAAAATAGATTAAATACTGAATTACAAATAGAAGGAATTCTAATGACGATGTATGATGGTCGCTTACGCTTATGCAACCAAGTTGTAAGTGAAGTACGTAGGCATTTTGATGAAATGGTTTTTAGCAGCATCATTCATCGAAATACAAAACTTAGTGAAGCACCAAGCTTTGGAAAGCCTGTTATATTGTACGATAGCGATAGCAAAGGCGCAGTAAATTATTTAAACCTTGCAAAAGAAATTTTACAAAAAAATAATATGACGAAGATAGATAGCGCTGAGAAAGTGATGAATTAATAAAATGTGCCAATTTACAAAGGGAGTTTAATTATTACTATACTACAAAACAAAAAATTATTTAAACAAATTATAAAAAATGAAAATTGAAAAATATAAAAGCATATGGCTAAATTAGAAAACTTTGATATAATAGATTTCTCAAAGTAACTATTTGCAGAGTTGCCCATTTTCAAATTTTCACAATTTCTCCATGAGTTTATCCAAAAAAAACGATGCATTAGGAAAAGGTATAAGAAGCCTTTTGCAGAATATTGATACCGACCTTAAAAATACGGCTGGATCTTTAAAATCAGAAGTTGTAGAACAAAAAGTGGGCGTACAGAGGGTTTTATTAGATAAAATTGAAGTAAACCCTAATCAACCCCGTAAAGATTTTGATGAAACTGCCTTAAGTGAATTGGCGGCTTCTATAAAAATTCATAACATAATACAGCCACTAACTGTATCTGCAATAGCAGGCGGAAAGTACCGTTTAATAGCAGGTGAGCGAAGGTTTAGGGCCTCTAAAATAGCAGGTTTAAAAGATGTACCAGTTTATGTAAGAGAAGCAAGTGCAGACCAATTGCTCGAACTTGCTTTACTAGAAAATTTACAAAGAGAAAACATAAATGCCATAGAAATCGCACTATATTATAAACGACTCATGGAAGATTTGGATTATACCCAAGAGCAAGTAGCAGAGCGTATGGGCAAAGAGCGAAGTACGGTTACCAACTATATTCGTTTATTAAAATTACCACCAGATATTCAAGTGGCTGTTCGCAATGGAGTAATAAGTATGGGGCATGCTCGTGCATTAATAAATGTAGATGTGGTGGATAAACAATTGTTTATTTTTTCGGAAATAAAAAACAAACAATTATCTGTAAGGCAAACGGAAGACCTTGTGCGTAAAATGTATACTGGTGGCGGAATTGTTAAAAGTTCTATAAAAGCTAGCTTGCCACCTGCATTTAAAAAAATAGAAGATAATTTAGCTTCAAATTTTGGTACAAAAGTTACCTTAGCCCATACCAAAAAAGGAAACGGCAGTATTACATTCGATTATTTTTCGCTTGATGAATTGAATGGTCTGCTAGATAAATTGAAGATTAATGTTAGCTAATGAAATTATTTTATTGTTTAAATGCTTTAATGCTTAGTTGTTTATTTGTAGCTGCACAAAAAAATGTTGTTATAAAGAAGGATACTACCATTACCATTAACTCAAATAATTTTAGCAAACAACAAATTGATTCTTCTTTTTTAAAAAATTACAAACCTAGCAAAGCCATAAAACGCTCTGCAATGCTACCTGGTTGGGGACAATACACTAACAAAAAATATTGGAAAATACCGCTTGTATATGCTGGTGCAGGAATACCTGCGTATTTATTTTTTAGAAATCTAAAACAATATAAAGAGGCTAAGGCAGCTTACATAAATGCTACAGATGGCGATGCTACAAATAATGCTGAAATAATTGAACCATATAGAAGCGTAGTTGGAGACCCCGAAAGAATAAAAAATTTTAGAAATGAAGTAAGGCAAAATGTAGATTATTCTGTGTTGTTTTTTATAATTTTTTGGGGTTTAAATGTAGCAGATGCAGCTGTAGATGCTCACCTTAAAACATTTGATGTAAGTGATGAATTAAGTTTTAATTTTAAAACTGGTTATAGCGAATTTGCAAATACAATTGGGGTTAGTTTGGTGTTAAATATTGGCAAGAAGAAGACCTTTAAATACCCCCAAGGAGGACTTTAAGTTCTTCTCATTTTAAAATTTTTTTAATAAAATTCTTGCAATAAGTTTTAGTAACAATAAATAATTACGGACAATGGCCCCTTTAGCAGATTTGGGAGTTTTCTCATTATGAAAATAGCACTAATAGGATATGGAAAAATGGGTAAAGCCATTGAAGAAATTGCTTTACAGCGAGGTCATGAAATAGTACTAAAAATTACATCCGCTAATATTATTGATTTTACCAAAGAAAATTTGCAAAAATGTAATATAGCCATAGAATTTACTAATCCAGAAAGTACAATAAATAATCTACGTACATGTATAGATGCTAGCGTGCCTGTAGTATGCGGTAGCACAGGCTGGGGTGAGCAAGAAGATGCTATAAAAAAATATTGTGTTGAAAAAAATGGCACATTATTGTATGCAAGTAATTTTAGTATAGGGGTAAATATTTTTTTTGAAATAAATAAAAAACTTGCAGCATTAATGGCTCATCAAAGTAGCTACCAAGTAACTGTAGAAGAAATACACCATACCAAAAAAAAAGATTCCCCTAGTGGCACAGCTATATCTATTGCGCAGCAAATAATTGATAATAGGACAGATAAAGATAAATGGGTGCTGGGAGAGAATGCAAATAAAAATGAGCTAAGTATTTTTAGTAAAAGAGTAGACCCTGCGCCTGGTACTCATGTAGTAAAATATTCATCAGTAATAGATGATATAGAAATAACGCATACAGCCCACAGCAGAAAAGGTTTTGCAGAAGGTGCTATGTTTGCTGCAGAATATGTTGCAGGTAAAAAAGGTATTTTTAATATGAAAGAAGTGCTCGGAATTTTTTAATACAATCTTGATTTACAAAATAGCCTACACATCTCACTTTCTTTTTTTATGAAAAAGGTTACGCATAAATTTTAGATTCTAATATAACGACTGAAGAAAATTGTACTTATTATTTTTTATATTCGGTACTACATACAAATGCCTCACAAAATTTAATTTATGAGGCAATTTATTTATTAGTTAAAAATATTCTACAGAATGTAAGCTACCCTTATTCCAAAAGCACCACCAAGGTTTGCATAACCAGTATATTTTAATTGTGCTTCTACTTTATCATTTATCATAAAACCTATTCCCGGAGAGTAGGTAAATGGAGTTACACCAGAAAATAGACTTACACCAAGTTGTGCAGTACCAAAAAAATTATCAGAAAGGTAATATTTTACACCAACTAAAACAGGTATTGCGGTAAGCCCTGAAAACTTTGTAGCACCATCTATACTTTTGCCAGAGTAATTTAAAACACCGGACATTGCAGTTGCACGTGTCTTTTCATTAACCGCATATTCTATTTGGGCAGTGGCACCTATACCAAGTGAATGAGTAACACCTAAGCCTCCATTAGCAAAGCCTAATTCTGCTCCTACATTAAA
>JANXOQ010000282.1 GCA_025357775.1 Ferruginibacter sp.
TGTATACATTTATTATACTTAATGTTGTTTATTTTGTACATTTATATATTATCATAAATGTTGGTTATTTAATACATTGAGTTGTATATTAGGCATCAATGTATATTATTTACAACATTATAAAATTAAATTCCAGTGTAATTATGAGGACTAATGGCTTTCAATTCCTTCTTCAAAGTAGAAGATATTTTTAACCCATTTATAAAATTGTGCACCGTTATTTTATTTATCTCTTTTCCTCTTGTCAGTTCTTTTAAAGCTTCATATGGTGCAGGATAATTTTCTCTACGCAAAATAGTTTGTAATGCTTCTGCCACTACTGCCCAGTTGTTTTCTAAGTCAACTTTTAATTTTGGTTCATTTAAAATTAATTTACCCAATCCTTTTTCTAAAGATTTTATGGAGATAGCAATGTGTGCCATGGGTACACCAATGTTTCTAAGAACGGTACTGTCGGTCAAATCTCTTTGCAAACGGCTTATAGGTAATTTTGCAGAAAGATGCTCTAGTATTGCATTTGCTAGCCCAAGGTTTCCTTCTGCGTTTTCAAAATCTATTGGGTTTACTTTGTGCGGCATGGCACTACTGCCTATTTCCCCTTTTTTTGTTAGTTGTTTAAAATAATCTGTGCTTATATAACTCCACATATCTCTGCACAAATCTGTAAGTATGGTATTTATTCTTTTTATAGCATCAAAATGAGCAGCAAGGTTATCGTAGTGTTCTATTTGAGTAGTGTATTGTTGGCGTTGTAAGCCTAATTTATTTTCCAAAAATTCGTTTGCAAATTTTACCCAATCAAATTTGGGATAAGCTACATGGTGCGCATTAAAATTGCCCGTAGCACCACCAAATTTTCCACTAAAAGGTATATAGCTAAATAATTGTATTTGGTTTTCTAATCGCTCTACAAACACCATTATTTCTTTTCCTAAAATAGTAGGACTAGCCGCTTGCCCATGTGTACGAGCTAGCATGGGTATAGCTTTCCATTGTTGTGCAAGTTTGTATAAATTGTTTTGTAAGTTTATTACGGCAGGTAAATATTCAAACTCTACTGCATCTTTCCAAAGCATAGGTACGGCAGTGTTATTAATATCTTGTGAGGTAAGCCCAAAATGTATCCATTCTTTTAAACTAGAAGAACCGAGTGTATCTAATCTCTCTTTCAAAAAATATTCTACTGCTTTTACATCATGGTTAGTAATGGCTTCCGTATTTTTTATTTGTTGTGCATCGGCTTCACTAAATTCATCCGCTATTTTTCTTAAACTATTTTTTAACTTAGCATCAATTTTAAAAAACTTTTTTTCTCCCAAGGCTATAAAATATTCTACTTCTACTTTTACTCTGTATTTTATAAGTGCATATTCAGAAAAATATTCAGCTAATTGTGATGTGGCTTTATTGTAACGACCATCAATAGGTGAAATAGCAGTAAGAGGAGAAAGTTGCATAAATGAAAATGGTTTAAAGTAATTTTGCACGAAATTAAATGAAACAAGTTGGAAAGAAAAATAAGGGTTGCGGCTGTGAATTATTTGAATACAAAGCCACTCATTTATGGGTTTGAGCAAGGCTTGATGAAGGACGAAGTAGAGTTAATAACAGATTTTCCTGCTAGTATTGCCAACATGCTTATAAATGATGAAGTGGATATTGCCCTTGTACCAGTAGCTACAATACCATTGCTTAAAGAGTATTATATAACTACTGATTATTGCATAGGTACAGAAGGTGAGGTGGCAAGTGTATGCCTTTTTAGCGATGTACCTTTAATGGAAATTGAAACCATTTTATTAGATTATCAAAGCAAAACCTCTGTAGGGTTGTTAAAAATATTATTAAAGGAATATTGGAAAATTAATCCTTTACTTATTTGTGCAAAAGAAGGGTATGAAAAAAATATTATGAGTACAACTGCAGGATTGGTAATAGGAGATAGGGCATTTTTGCAAAGAAATAAAAGCCGATATATTTATGATTTAGGCAGTGCTTGGGTAGATATGACTGTTATGCCATTTGTATTTGCGGCATGGGTAGCTAATAAGGAACTGCCAAAAAAATTTCTTTTAAAATTTAATGAAACAGTGGGAGAGGGCTTTAAGTATTTGCCCAAAATAATAGCTGCAAACACTTACAAAAATTACGATTTAGAATTATATTATACCCAAAATATTAATTACATGTTAGATGAAAAAAAACGTGGAGCAATGAAATTATATTTAGGAAAATTAACCAGCTAATTATTTTTTTGCTAATCTATTCTTTAATGTTTCTAATACTTGTTTTACATCTGGCGAAATATTTCTAAAATAAGTTGGCACTATAAAAAGTACAGAAAAAAACATAGAACGTACAATAATAAACCCAATACCTTCTTTATTATTAAAAGCAAAATAAACTGCAATAAAACTGATGCAGGCTATTACAATAATTTCAAAAGTTTTCGTAGAAAAAGGTTGCATGTTAAATTTCTTTTGCAAAAAAATAATTCTAATAGCATTGTAAATTGTAAAGGAAACTAAATTAGCCAATGCAGGACCAATAATACCATATTTTACAGTAAGAAAATAACTTAGCGGAATAATTAATGAAGTAAGTAAAATGCTGGTCCACATTTCAAATCTAAAAAAACTTGAGGTGCCAATAATTTGGCCATTTATGCCAGTGCCAAGCTCTACAATGGTCATAATACCCAATATAATAAACACAATTTTGCCTTGTTGGTAAGTTTGATTAATATCAAAACTATTAATTACATAACTATAATTGAGTAAAATAAAACAAAATACAAATAACGAAAATGCTAATAGATTTATAGAAGAGCGTTTATAAATTCTAGCTATTTCCGCTATATTTTTTTCTTTCCAAAAACGAGATAAATGAGGTATAGTTACAGCTGCAAGGCTTCTTACAGGTGCCTGCATGGGCATTACAAGGTAGGTTACGTATCCAAAAATAGCCACTTTTCCTAACCCGTTTTCTAACTTTGCAGCCAGCATAAGGCTATCAATACTACCCCTTAAAGTATTTACAATAAGCGTAAGAAAAGTAAGCGAAAGAATACTAATAATACTTTTCCTAAATTTTTTTGTAACCCTACTTGTTTTAAAGTTTATCCACAAACTACCTTCTTTGTGAAGTATATAGGCTAATAAAACTATTATAACTAAATTTTGGAACCCAAAAAGTATGATGAACGTTTTTAAATTTATTACATTAAAAACTTTTAAAATTATTAA
>JANXOQ010000329.1 GCA_025357775.1 Ferruginibacter sp.
AGTAGTTTTACCTGTATTTCTTTCTTTACTCACTATGCATAATATAGGCAGTATTTGAGTTGGATAAAATAGCAATATTTTAAAATAATCTAACCCGATTTCAATCTGTTCTCCAAAAATGTGATTCAAAAAAAGTAAAATTTGTTTTGGGTAGCCTTCTTTACTTGGTTCATGCAAAAAAGGATTATATCTATTATAAAAATTCTCTAACTTTCGTTTATAGTCAAGATGGCTTGGTACTAAACAGAATCCATCAAATTTGATAATATCTGAAATTTCTTCTTTCGTAAGATCTTGCCTTATACACTCTATACTCCAAGGTATTAAAATTTCTAATTTATCGCCTGATGCTAAAGGTTTTAAAACAACTTTATAATATGTAGTTCCAATTCGGAAATATTCATTTTCCATGGCGATAGCTTTTTTTATTTGCTGAATTAAGTTTGTTGTGCGACATTGACTCAATAACTTCTGTCCATCTGAAATAAACACGACCATTCATTCTAAGAAATGGCATTCCTTTTTTCATCCAATCTGTAAGAGTAACTAAGGATATACCTAGTTGAGCAGCAATATCATTTCTAGAAAGCAAAGGCTCGTTTTCTAGTTTTACTGTTGAGCTTTGTTTGTGTAGAGTTTCTTGAACTTCTTCCTTAACCGATTCTCGTATCCATCGGCGAAAATCTTCCTCTTGTGGAATAAATAGGTTGGCCATAATGATTAAATTTTAACCAAAGGTGGATTGATTTTAATTTAATTTACAATTTTAACCTTCCAAGATTTTCCAATAAACTATAACTCCTTCATTTCGTATAAATCCTTAATAAAAAGACCAATTTTTCTTTTTATAACCTTATTTTCTAGATATTTCTCTTCCTCAGTTTGGAATCTTTTAAGCAATGTTGCAGGTTTTGTAAATAAATCATTTTTATACTGATATATGTTATTAGCAAAAAATACAGCAATATCATTAATCGAAAACTTCTCGAAACAAGGGACTTTTTTATTTATAGCTTTGAAATTAATAGTATCAGTTTTGCCTTGGTTTTCATCGTCTTCCCCATTTTCATTTGGAAATGATTTTAATCCAAAAAGAATATATTTAAAAATTTTTATTATTTTATCATTCCCTTTTATATTACCACATTTTTTTTTGAATTCTATAATTTCAAAGAGGCCATTTTTTGATATTGTTGCTTTTAGATCAGCTCCATTTCGAATTAATTCGTCTTT
>JANXOQ010000364.1 GCA_025357775.1 Ferruginibacter sp.
ACGATTTAAGCGATAGTGGTGCAAATAATATTTATTTTCCTGCTGAAGTATTTAAAGGATATAATGCAGCAAAAATAATTTTTATAAAAGATGCGGTTGCTACAGGAAAAAAATGTGAAGTAGTTATTTTAAGCCATATTAACTTACTATTAGTAGGGTGGCTTATTAAAAAAGTAAACCCTTCTACAAAAATAATTTTGATGGCACATGGTATAGAGGTTTGGAAACCACTTACCAAGCGTCAAAGAATGATGTTAGATGCTTGTGATAAAATAGCATCGGTAAGTAGTTTTACCAAAGATAAAATAGCAAACTTACACAGTATTGATAATAGTAAAAACTATGTGCTTAATAATTGTATAGACCCTTTTTTAATAAAACCGAACGAAAAGAAAAGAGATGAAATATTGGTAAAAAGGTATGGTATAAAAAATGAAGATTCAGTATTATTAACACTTACAAGATTATCTAATAAAGACAGGTATAAAGGATATGATTTTGTACTAGACGCTTTGAAAAACATTGTAAAAAAATATCCTACTTTAAAATATCTACTGGCGGGTTCTTACGACGAAAAAGAAAAAAAATATATAGAAAACAAAATAGCCAATCTTAATTTGGTTGATAATGTAATAATTACAGGATTTATTGCAGAGGAAGAGCTTTCAAGTCTATTTTCGGTTGCAGATGTTTATATAATGCCAAGTATGAAAGAAGGGTTTGGGATAGTTTTTATAGAGGCTATGTATTATGAAGTACCAGTAATAGCAGCCAATGTAGATGGCTCTTCCGATGCTTTATTGCAAGGTAAATTAGGTTTATTGATACCACCCGAAAACCCTACTAAAATACAAGAAGGAATTGAAATGATTTTGGACAATAAAGATAAGTATACACCAGACTTTAATCTACTTATGGAAAATTTTGGGTACAATGCTTACAAACGTAAGTTAGAGGGATTGTTGAGTAGTTAGTTATAAGTTATTTGTTGTCTTAAAAGGCAGCATTAACAAAATTTTTTTTAATGCAAAAGAGTATATTTTTAAAAAAATAAAATTGTGGTTCGTCTTTCATTATAAAAAAGTTTTGCCTCTCTAGCTCTATAAATAAAAATAGATTTTTGGCAAAAATATCATTAAATACAAATGGAAAAAATAGTTGCAGATAGGGAGTGGGATGAAGTAATACAACCTAAGACTAGATTACTAGATTTACGACTAAAAGAAGTATGGCGGTATAAAGATTTATTATTGCTTTTTGTAAAACGAGATTTTGTAGCGGCATATAAGCAAACAATACTTGGTCCACTATGGCATTTTATACAGCCTATTTTTACTACCATTGTTTTTTTATTTTTCTTTAATGTAGTAGCAAAAATTTCTACAGATGAAATACATCCTATACTTTTTTACATGAGTGGTATTGCAATTTGGAATTATTTCTCCATTTGTTTAAATGCTACATCTAATACCTTTGTAGCCAATGCTGGTATATTTGGCAAAGTTTATTTTCCTAGATTAATAATTCCACTAAGTGCAGTACTAAGTAATATTATAAAGTTTGCCATTCAGTTTTTATTATTGCTGGTAGTAATGGTTTGGTACGGTATAAAAGATAAATATTTTTATTTTAATTACACATGGTTTTTAATACCGCTGCTTGTAGTAATGATGGCTGGATTGGGGCTAGGCTTAGGTATCATTATTTCATCACTCACTACAAAGTATAGAGATTTTACAGTGTTGATAGGTTTTTTAATTCAATTGCTAATGTATATAACACCTGTAGCTATTCCACTATCATTTTTTAAAGCAAAGGGTTATGCATGGATTGTAAATCTTAATCCACTTACTTCTATTGTAGAGGCATTTAGGTATGCATTATTTGGCAAAGGAAGTTTTGAACCTATTAATTTATTTTACAGTGGTATTTTTATTGTAGCTACATTATTTTTTGGTGCAGTTATTTTTAATAAGGTGGAGCGGAGTTTTATGGATACGGTTTAATTAATAATTTTCTCAATACTCAATACTAATATCTTAATACTTATATGTCTTCAGTTATTAAAGTAGAAAATATATCTAAACAATATCGCCTTGGCGATGTTGGTA